>RZZM01000080.1 GCA_009929845.1 Spartobacteria bacterium | reverse complement strand
TTTTTGGTGGCGGCTCTACTCGCTGACAGGTCGGTACCAGATGTTCATGCTTTCGATGGCGCCGCAGATGTTGGTGTTGTTGATCAGGGTGCCGCCGAAGTGGTATCCCGCGCGCGCAAAGGTACGGTTCATGCCTTTGGAAAGGGCGCGGGCAATGGTGTAGACGGTCTGGATGCCCTCGTCGCGCATCTGCTGTTCCATCTGGTACAGCAGGCAGGAGGCGAGCCCGCGTCCGCGGAAGTCCGGCCGCGTCGCGAAGTCCGTCAGTTCGGCATTGCTTTCTTCCCGGTCCATTTCCGCCGAAGAGGCCGCGACCAGGGCGCCGTCCTTCAAAATAAGCGAATAGTGGATATGGCTGTCCATGGTCCGCGCGATATAGTCCGGATCGTGGATGGGAAAGGGATAGGTGCGAAAGACCTCTTTGTACAAATCCACTAAAGCGGGGATGTCGGATTTCTCCGCAGGCTTGAAAGTGAAGCCTTCTCCCGGATCGGGGCGTTCGGAACGCGCGGACACCGACATGCATTCATTGCAAATCTGTTCCACGGTCTGGATATGCGGATCCGAGACCCGTTGCGCGTTGAGAAAACGCGACATGAAGAAGACCTGTTCCCTGCCTTTGAAAAAACCGGGGATGGCCCCTTCCGGCAAGTAGCCGTGATCCATGAATACCTGTCGGTGCGTCTCGGGAATCTTTGCAAAAATCTTGCTGTATTGATTCTGTTCGGCGAGTTGATTCAAGGCCATGATGAGGCGGACTGGATCGTCGGATGCGTAATGCATCAGGTAGATACGGTTATTGCCCTTGCCATGTTGAATCAGGCTGCCCTGGATTGTTTCTGTGGTGTCCATTACGTAGTTCTCCTGTCCGCTATTGATTCGGTATCTTGTTGGCGGGGACGGTTATTTGATCGGGTACCAGCAGTGAAACGAGCACAAAGGTGATCAGCGAGATGGCCATCCCGAAAAAGGTGGCATCCAGGCCCCCGGGCATCCTGGTCCCGGATATGAGCAGAAAGAGGGTCAGGCCGCCGCCGCTGAGCATCCCCGCCAATGCCCCCGCGGAGGACCGCTTTTTCCAGAAGTAGGCGCCCAGGGTGGGGATGAAGAGGCCGGAGACCATGAATGAATAGGCGTACAGGATGGCGCTCAGGACATTCTGGAATTTGGCGGCGATAAAAATGGCCACGACCCCAATCACCAGGGTGGTGAGCTGGGAGAGACGGATAATGGTTTTGTCCGATACGTCGTGTTTCAGGAGCGGTTGGATCAGGTCGTTGACCACATTGCCCGAAGAGGCCATCAGGCAACTGTCCGCCGTGGACATGACGGCTGAAAAATAAGCGGCCACAACAATCCCGGTGATCCCGGTGGGGAGGATGGTGCGAATCAGCATGGGCAATCCCATTTCGGAATCGATGTCTTCAAACAGCACACGGCTGCACATGCCCAGGAAGACCCCGACGAAGGCCATGATGGGATACTCGAAGACACCCGCGATGTACCACGCCTTGCGGGCGTCTTTGACATCTTTGCAGGCAAACATCCGCTGGTAGAGGGTCATCCCCACCAGCCAGATGGGGATGATGGTGATCATCCAGTTGAAAAACATGACCGGTGTGATATTCGTCAACGAGAAATACTCCGGGGGCAGCGCGGCGCGCAGCCCCGAAAAGCCGCCGATTTTTACCAGGGCGAAGGGCGCGGCAAAGAAGATTAACCCGCCCAGCAGGATGATCCACTGGACCGTATCGGTGTAGATCACGGCCTTCAGCCCGCCCAGCACTGTGTAGGCGATGATGATCGTGCCGATCACAAAAAGCGCGAAGAGCAGGGAGTCCATGCCGAGTGTTGTGTCGGGGAGGATCGTCCCGGCCATCAGCTTGGCGCCGGCCAGCACCTGCGCGCCGGTAAATCCCATATAGCCGATCGCGGAAATCAGCGCGGCCACCAGCGCCACCTTGCTGTTGTAGATGTGCTTCAGGAAGTCCGGATAGGTCAACATGCTGTGTTTCACATCGACCCGCTTGATGCGCGGGATGATGAAGACGGCCGAAAGCCAGGCGCCGACGAGTCCTGTAAAGAGCAACCAGCTTCCGGAGAGCCCCATGACATAGCCCAGGCCGCCCAGGCCGATGGAAAACCCACCTCCGACATCCGTGGCCACAATGGATAACCCTACATGGGAAGGACGGATGGAACGGCTGCCGACATAGTAATCCTCATGGTCGGTATTCTTGAAGAAGAAGTAAAAGCCGATGCCCAGGACGCCAGCCATGTACAGGGCGAAAATAATGTAATCAATAATGGTCATTGCGCAACACTCCTGTGGTCGCGGGTTATGTGTTTCTGCGATCGTGACGTTCGTTGTTTTCCGGGACCAGCGCGATGGTCTCGTCAAAGTCCACCAGCAGCTTGTGAATGCCCACCGCATTGTCCTCCCGCGCGCCCTCCAGTTTCAGTTGCAGGGCACACTCGCCGCATTTACGGTCACACACAATCGCCTCGTAGGAATCCGGTTCCTGGTACGTGGTGATGAGCCCTTCATAATTGCGGAGGATCACCTTGTTGGTGGACCATGAAATCAGGTACTGGGGCATGACCGGTATTTTCCCGCCGCCGCCCGGCGCGTCGATGACGTAGGTCGGGACACAAAAGCCGCTCGTGTGCCCGATGAGGCTTTCAATGATTTCGATGCCCTTGCCGACGGGGGTCCGGAAGTGCGAGAGGCCTTCGGAGAGGTCGCATTGATAAAGGTAATAGGGGCGCACCCTGTTCATGACCAGCTTGTGCATCAGTGTGCGCATAATGCGCGGACAGTCGTTCACGCCAGCCAGGAGCACGGTCTGGTTCCCCAGCGGGAAGCCGGCGTCGGCGAGCATGCGCAAGGATTCGCAGGACGATTCCGTAAATTCCCGGGGATGGTTGAAATGCGTGTTGATCCAGAGCGGCTGGTGTTTTTTCAACATGGCGACCAGGTCGCTGGTGATGCGGTAGGGCAGCACCACGGGCGTGCGGGTGCCGATGCGGACCACTTCCACATGCTTGATAGCGTCCAGCTCGGTGAGAATCCAGTCCAGGTAGTCATCCGGCAGCATGAACGGATCGCCGCCGGAAAGCAGCACGTCCCGCACAACCGGCGTCTTGCGGATATAGTCGAGCCCTTCCTCAATGGTCGAGCGGTCGGGGATATAATCATGGTCACCCACCTTCCGTTTGCGTGTGCAGTGCCGGCAGTACATGGAGCAGACGTTGCTGACCAGTAGCAGCACGCGGTCTGGATAGCGATGGGTCACGGCGGATACCGGCTGGTCCTTGTCCTCGTCCAGCGGGTCCTCAATATCCCATTTGTCGATGATCAGTTCGCTGGGCGAGGGCACGGACTGCAGAAAGACCGGGTCATTCTGCCACTCATCCGTATCAATCAACGAAAGATAATAGGGGGTGATTGAAAGGGGAAATTTTTCGGTCGTTTCCTTCAGCCTGCTCAACATATCCGGTGGGAAGGTGATGTCCAGGAGTTGCGCGACCCGTTCCACATCCTTGATCTGATGGCGTATCTGCCATTTCCAGTCCTTCCATTCTTCGATGCTCACATCGTTGCGTGTGTTCATGCGCTGTGCAATATTCTGTTGTTGATCATTAAACATAAGCAGATCCCTTCTTAAGATCGGTAATTACTGTTCCATGGGGGATGGCGTGACGCACAACTCGCGCGTCATAATCGCCACCATGTCCTGGGTGGCCGCGGAAAGCGGCTCGCTGTCCAGGACGTTGACGCGGTCGAGTTCGGCATGGCTCATCATGGCGGCCACCCGTTGCAGGGAGGAGAGGATCAAGGTTTGTTCCCAGTCTTCCAATTCGAGAAAGCGGGCCACAAAATGCTCCTGCAACAGCGAGGGCGCCTTGCTTAAAATGCGCGCTCCCTCGTCAGTGATGTGTACTATGACGCGCCGTTTGTCGATGCTGTCGCGGGCGCGCGCCACCAGATTCCGCGGCGTCAGGCGGTCCAGGACCCCTGTCACCGTGGCGTGACTCAGGTTGACCCGGCGGGCCAGCTCGCCCACTGCGATCTCCCCGGTCCGCTGCAAGGTCCGTAAAATCACCAACTGCGGGCCTGTCAGGCCGCATCCCTGAACCAGCTTGCGCGAATGCAGGTCAATCGATTGTATGATCTGACGCAGCGCCAGGAGCACTTCTTCCGCCGTCTGTTGGCTTTTCATCACGTGTGTTTTCCTCTCAAAATATCGTGTGCATAAGAAAATTATGCCGGGATAATTAAATAAATCAAAAAAACCTTAGCAAAAGAATGGCATCTATGGCAATATAATTTAGAACACAAAATAAAAAATCGCCGTTTTCGCGGTGTAAACAGGAAAGAAACGGGTTATCAAGGTGTACAGATGAAGACGGATCAAGAGAGAAAAGCCGTGACAAAAGAACAGGTGTTACGTTCGATTGATGAGGCCGAAACGCTGGTTGATCAGTCATTGGCAACCGGTGAAGTCTGGGGCGCAAAGTATGCCAAGACCTATTTGACGGAGATGAAAGGCCTGCTCAACGAGGAGGGGGACCCTCTGCCGCCGGGGAGAATCAAGCATGTTTCCGCGGGGATCAATCGAACGGTGTTTGACGACGGGCAATGGTACAAAAGCCAGGCCGGCGCGCTGTTTGCCGATGCGGTCCGGCGCTGGCGCGCCTATATGACGCAGCAGCCCGCCGCGTTGGCGGGCGCGCACTCATAAAGCCCCGGCAAACGGGTCCAGTTGCGCGTCCGGCAGGCGGTTGAGCGCCGCGATGATGTGTTCGCTGCACGGCGTGGCGTCAACCGGCGCGTCGGCCAACTCAGGGCAGTAGGGCAGCCTGCCAATGACGGGAACATCACCGCGTTCGGCAATGGTGGCGACGTTGTCGTCGAGGATGTCCATGTCGTCCGCGGGGCGCGCCTGGACAAACACAATGCCCGCGATGTCCACCCCCGCGAAACGCAACGCCTGGATCGAAAGCAGGCTGTGATTGATCGTGCCCAGCTCCGCGCGCGCCACCAGAATCACCGGCAGGTTCATGCGTTGCATCAGGTTCAGCATGGTAAACTGTTCATCCATCGGGACAAAGATACCGCCAGCCCCCTCCACCAATATCATGTCGTGCCGGTCCTGCAGTTGGTGCAGGTGACGCATGATGGTCTTGAGTTCAATGCGCACATTTTCCTTTTGCGCGGCCAGGTGCGGTGAGCAGGCGGGTTTAAAGCGGTAGGGACACATCTGTTGCCGTTCTTCGGGCGAGGCTTCGATGCCCGCGGCGTTCAGTGTAAACATAAGGTCCGGCGCGATCAGTTCCCCGTTCCGTTCCACGCAACCGGTCTGGACGGGTTTCATGGGGGCGGCGTCAATCGCATGCCTGCGCGCCTGTATGGCCAGCCAGGCCGTGACGATGGTCTTGCCTATGCCGGTGTCGGTGCCGGTTATAAAATAACTGCTCATTTGATGGTGCTGCTCCTGTTATTTCCCCAAAGACTACCCCGTTTATGATAAATGTCAATCACGGGTCCGTTCCATAGTCCGGGCAGTGTTCCTTGCGCTGGCAGGCGTCGCAATGAACACCCATCCAGATGTTGTCAAACTGTTCCATGATCGGTTCGATCAGCCCTGGATCGGTCGTGAAGATACCCGCCTCGAAATTCCGTTTTTGCTGGTGTTTGGCCCCCATGCCCGCGCCGGTGAGGTTGGCGCTGCCGCAGTAGGCCTGGATGCCGTCAATGATGACACATTTGAGATGGACCCGGGGACAGAGCATACGCTCCAGCCCCTGAATGAGATTCGGATAACGGTCGAACTCAGCGCGGAAGATGGGCCCCGGCTCCTTGGCGTGCAGCAGACGTACGGGGACGCCCTTTTCGATCAAATCGGAGAGTATCTCAATAAACGGGACCTTGCGTTGTCCCTTGTCCACATACATGTCCTTCAGGTCGGACGTGGCGATCCACAGGAACTTCTCCGCCAGCGGGGTGGCCTCCTGTATGACCTGTTGATAGATATCGCGGTCCTTAATGTATGATGTTGCGCTCATGGCCGTTGCTGTCGCATGGACACCTTTCCGTCCGGGTTCCGTCCCGTGGACCCTCGCCCATGTGTTATCCTTTCATTGCTGCAATTTTTTCAAGGCGTTCCATGATGGGCAGGTGTTGTGTGCAGCGTTCTTCACACAGACCGCATGCCACGCAGGCCCCTGCCGCCTCCGGCGGCATCCACCAGTGCCATTGCAGCCGTTCACGCAAATCCTTTTCCTGCCCGGAGAGAATCTGCATATTCCAGGCATCCATCCACTTGGGGATTTCAATCCCCTGCGGACAGGGTAGGCAGTATCCGCAACCCGTGCAAAGCCCGTCGAAGTTATCCATGACCTGCGCGCGGATATGTTCGATGTGCGCGGACGGGTAGGGGGTGAAATCATCCAGGGCGCGGACGGCCTGGTCCACATGTTCCCTGCTGGAAAATCCGACAAGCGCGGCGGTGACATGCGGGTTCGAACAGATAAAACGGAGCGCGGCGGTAACCACGTCCGGATCGTCCGGCGTCCGCAGAAAATCAAACCGTTCGGCATGTTGCGGGATCAGGCCGCCGCCCAGCGGATTCATGGTCACCACGCCCATTTCCTTCGCCGCGGCAGCTTGGATGCCCTTTTCACGGTACATGAAATTCATGGCCGAGTATCCCACCGTGACGCCCTCGAAGATATCCTCGCTAATCACATCAATCATCTCGTCGCCGGGCAGGTGCGTGGAAAAGACCAGATGTTCAATCAACCCCTCGTCCCGGGCCTTCAAGGCCGCCTCCACCGCGCCTTTGCTTTTGCGTTCTTCCCAGGCCGGCAGCGACAGCAGGCACCAGATATGGAAGAAATGGATGCGGTCTACGCCCAGCCGTTCAAGCGAACGTTCTAAGTCCCGGCGCAGTGCCGCGCCGTCCGATTGTGAACTCTTGGTGGAGACATAATAGGACCCCGCCTTCATCTGGCGCAGCGCCCGGCCCGTGGTCTCTTCACTCTTGTCGTCGCAATAAAGCGGCGCCGTATCGAAATAATTGATCCCACGCTCATGCGCATAAAGCAACATGTCGGCGTTCTCTTCGATCTTGCTGCTGTCGGTGAATCGCATCGTCCCGGCGGCAATCGCGGATATTTTTTTTCCGGTCTTTCCGTAAGCTCTATACTTCATGAGGTCTACCTTAACAAACAGTCACGCCTTGTGCCTTCAGGTACGTCTTCAGGTCGCCAATCCCAATGAGCCCGAAATGGAAGACCGAGGCGGCCAGCAATAGGGTCGCGCCGGCCTGCACGGCCTCAAGGAAATGCGCCAGGGTCCCCGCGCCGCCGGAGGCGACCACTTCCGCCGTGACGGCTTCCTTGATGGCGCGGATGACGGGCAGATCGTACCCGGTTTGTGCGCCGTCCCCCGCTTTGCTCGTCGGGAGGATCACCTGGACGCCGTATCCATCAACCCGCCGGGCCCATTCCACGGCATCCGTACCCGTGGCGGTTCGTCCGCCGTCAATGTAGACTTCATACCCCGAGGGCAGCTTGTCATTCTGGTCTACGTCGATGGCTACCGTCACCTGCCCGGGCCCGAATTCTTTGATCAGCGCCGGAATCAGGTCAGGATTCCGAAAGGCCGCGCTGCTGGTGGAAACCTTGTTGGCCCCCGCGCCCAATACGGCTTCGGCCGATTTTACATCGGAAATGCCGCCGCCGACCGTGAAGGGCACCGTGGTCGCGTCCGCGACGCGTCGAACGACATCAAGCAGGGTGGCGCGGCCCTCGACCGTGGCGGTGATATCCAGCAGCGCCAGTTCATCCGCGCCGGCCGCGCAATACGCGCGCGCACATTCGGCGGGGTCCCCGGCATCCTGGATATTAACAAAGTGTACGCCTTTGACAACGCGTCCGTTCTGCATGTCCAGGCACGGCATGATTCGAATAGGCTGGTTCATGATCTATTAAATTGCCTTCCTTGTTTCGGGGACAAGCCCATGGGTTCGTTCCGATCTGTGAATGTATGCGGACCATTTAATCACACGGCAAGGGGAGGTCAACCAGAAAAGCCGGGTGAGCCCGGTGGTTTAATAGGAGAAGTTCACCCAGGGGTTGACACTCGTGATCGCGCCGCCGCCGGTTACATTGACCAGGATGCCCGTGGCGTTGCCTGCGGCCAGGCTGTAATCCATCACCCAGTTGAACTTCGCGCTGTTTTGTATGATCAGATTCGCATGCAAAGTGGCCCGAATACCGACCCCATGGTTGTCGTACAACTGATTGTTCCTGACGTCGGACCCCAAGCCCCCGAGCACAATGCCATCTCCGCCATTATCCGCGCAGATGTTGTTGTGGACGCGGCTTTGCGCGGCGTAGATGCCGTTGCTTGCATTCCCGGAGACGCTGCAGTCAAAGATGGAAGACCCTGTAAACGCCGAGATGCCGTGCCCGTGGTTGCCATGCACCGCGCAGCGGCTGATAACCCCGCCCTCGGAGATGGCGATGGCATAGTGCCCATTGTCTTCCGCCCGGCATTCCGTGATCACCGCCCCGTTATCGCATGCCAGCCCCGATGCTGTATGGCCGAAGAAACCGCAGTGGTCCACGCGCGCGCCATATCCCATGATGGCGCCCTGATAGTTGTTGATCAGTTTGATGTTTTCAAGCGCGCAATACCGGGAGTTGTCCAGATCAATACCCCGGTCAATCCAATCCCGAATGGTCCCGTTGCGCACCGTGATGTTTTCAAATCCGCTGCCTTCAATGCCGCTGCCGACGCTGCTGACGCCCCGCAGGGTGTGCCCGCCCAGATCCACGGTTATGTTGTTTGTCCCAATAATGATCCCGCGGTTGCCTTGTGCGGACCCGGCCAGTTTGGCGGTGCAGGGCCAGTTGAGAAACGCCGGGATGCGATGGATGAGTATGTTGACGGAATTACTTTGTGAGAAATCGTAGTTGGGATTGATGTTGTCGTTCAGGACGGCATTGTCAGCGATGACATTGTTCCGTCCGCGTGCGCTGATAGCGTATCGGCCCGTCTCATGCAACTGGTTTCCTTCTACACGGTTGTCGTCGCCGCGGCATGTAATGAGCGCGCTGATGCCGTCCAACGCGCCCATGTTTACCTGGTTGTCCAGCACGGCACAGCGATGGCCGACGGTGATGCCGCTGGCCCTGTTGGAAATGACCAGACAATTTCTTACCATGCTGTCGTTATTAACCCGTATTCCATTAGTGCCGCCATTATAGACCTGTACATCCTCGATCATGGCCGCATCCATGACATCAATGCCGACCGCACGGATGTCCATGATCTGGCTTCGGCGTATCGTGCAGCCGTTATAGCCCCGAATCCCGTAGTATGCCCCCAATACCTGGCAGTCCAGGGCGATGTTGTTCAGGCCCAGCAAAATGCCTTGTCCGGCCACCCCGCTGATCCGCACATGCGCTACCATGCCATTGTCCACACTCGTCATATTGATGCCGTGTTGTCCCCAGCCTGTCAGCGTGCCGTTGCGAACGACGATATTCGAACGAATGCCGCTTACATAGACGCCTGAAAGCGCGTTCGTACTGCCGGTCAGTGAATAGCCGTTGAGATCCAGCGTTACATTGT
The DNA here is from genome assembly GCA_009929845.1 of Spartobacteria bacterium. Lineage (GTDB taxonomy): Bacteria > Verrucomicrobiota > Kiritimatiellia > RZYC01 > RZYC01 > RZZM01. The sequence goes on along the minus strand of RZZM01000080.1, from coordinate 6,931 downwards.
GCGCAGATATTTGAATGCCGTGCGCGCTGCTTGTGGTCGCCAGTGGACCGGTCAGGTAATAGGACCCCGCCGATGAAATAGTGGCCGGTATGGAGCTGATAGGTATACGCGCCTCCACCTGATCAAGCGTCTTCATGCCGGGCCCTGGGCCGTTGGTCGGGAAAAGCGGGCCCTGGGCATAAGCTGCGCGCTCCATCAGGGGAAGCGCCAGCAGGGAAACGACGAGAATACTCATGCGCAAGCGAGTCGGTTGCATCAACAGACCTCCTTTAACTGACATACGGGAACTGTTTTCTTCTTGCTGACAGGGGTATATATTCCTTTGTTCTATCCAGCAAGTTCATGAAGGAAACTAGGCGCTCAGGAACAAAAAGTCAACCGGGAAAGTGGGCACGGAGCACCCGTGTAGCCGCATGGCCAACGAGAAATCCATCATGTTTAGCACTCCTTACCACATGGAAGTTAAGTGACACCAAGGTGTCGGTGGTTGCAGAGTGCACGTTTCTCGTCTCATGGTTCGTTGTACGGGCTTTAGCCCGCTGCGCACGGCGAGCCACATACCGACCCGCGCGCGAAACACCCCAAAACGGCTGTTTGATATGTTTTTATCCGCGTTCATCTGCGTTCATCCGTGGCTAACAAAATGGGTTATTGAGAAGATACATATTTTTGCGCTTTTATTGTGCCAGCCTGGCACTGCGGGCTGCCCGGAAAAATGATCCGTTTCCCGTCATGAATCGCCTTGTAGCCTTCGCAGGTCGCCTTTCCCGACGGATTTTTTTGCGGCGAGTGCAAAAGCACGCGGAAATGGTTGTCCATCACATGAAATATGCCCACCAACCTGTCATATAGAAAGACGACCGCATTTCTATATGACAGGTAGTTTGTGCGGTGGGGTGGAAAAGTGGAGGGTTGTTTTGGCTGTTTTGTGACTGTTTTATGGGTTGACGGGCGTTTTATGGCCTTTTCGGGCGCTCGCTGGGTGTAAAATGGTGTTTTTGGAAAAAAAAATGGCTTTTTTTGCCCTGAGAGCCGACATGAGGAGCTTATACGACCCAATAATCGTTTTCATGACACGGTCGTTGCATCGATTTGATTGTTATTTTTGCGAGGAGGCGTTTCAAAAAGCTTCTCCGCTGGCTATTGACACCGCCGATCGGAGCGTTTACGTTACAGCCATGAATATTACAGGCAACGAAGAGTGTCGAAGTTTTTGCAGGGTCTCCGCCCTGCTGCTTGCGCTGGCGTTTTCTGTTATCGGCGGACAGCTTTTTTGCGAGTGTTTTCTGACGCACCGCGCTTTGCTGCATGAGGCGCATATCTCCGAGAGTCAAACTTGCGGCGCGCCCTGCGGCGAGGAGTCGCACGTATGCCCGGTTAATCACGACACCTCCGATCCGGAGTGTTCGTGTGGGCTGGATGACGCCCCCTGCCGGAGAATCATATGGAATGTGGTTGTGCCTTCCGTATCGCAACTAAAAACCATTCCTTTAATGGCATGCTCCGTCCTGCCGTCGCAACGCTATGTTGTCCATGTCGCGCCTCCCTGCAGGAGCGAAACAACGGAACGTTCCAATAGCCCCCCAGGCTTGCCGCTTTACCAGTTTGTTGAGTCCTATCTGATCTGATTCTCCTGATTCTTCTCCGTTAGCGCCAATGCGGTCCCCGTGTTGGTGTGCATGTTTTTTTTCATCGATTCCCATGAAGAACAGGACGCGTCATGAATCATTATGTACCTCAGCAAAAACAGCCTTCGCTGTCAGCGCTTAGCCGCGGGCCGGAACAGGTAATTTCCAGTCATTGGAAAACGGTCCTTCCCCCGTTGCTGCTGCTCAGTGCCCTCGTTGGCTTCCTCTATTTCATATTTCGCGATTATCTGCGACCCGCCATCCCGGTCGAGGCGGCGCAGGTGATTCTGCTTGAAGAGCATGAATCTTCGGCGCCCACTTCCTCTCGCGTCCCCTCGGAACTCCTGTTTCAGGCGTCCGGATGGGTCGAGCCGGACCCTTGGCCGGTGCGTGTGTCGGTGTACACCGATGGTATCGTTCAGGAGGTCCTTGTAAAAGAAGGCGAAAGGGTGCGCGCGGGTGATGTCGTGGCCCGGTTGGACGATATGGATGCCCGACTCGCGCTGGATGTTAAACGGCATGCGCTTGCAATGGCTGAGGCCGCCGTTGCGGAACGAAGCGCCGCCATTGAATCCGCGCAGTTTGAACACAAGGGGTCCCTGGCGACACTGGAAGGCGCGCGCGCGCGACTGCATGCCGCATCCGATGCCTGGCAACGGCTTGCGGCCCTGGGGACCAACAACGCGTCTCGCCAGGAACTGATCGCCGCAGAACAGTCTGAAGCGGTGCACCTGGCGGAGGTCCAGGTCGCTCAAAGGCGTGCGGAAGCCCTGGGAGCGGAGATCCGCCGTCTGCAGGCGGCGTTGAAAAGAGATGAGGCGTTGGTCGGCACAGTGGACAAAGAGATAGAAATAGCCGAGTTGCGTCTGGCGCGGATGACGGTGTATGCCCCGATGGATGGCATGGTGCTGCGCCGTTATGTTGAGCCGGGCGCCAAACGCGGCATCGCCCTGGATAACCCCGACAGCGCCACCATACTCACGCTTTTTGATCCAGCGCGCCTCCAGGTTCGTGTGGATGTGCCCCTCTCCGAAGCCGGACGCCTTCGCACGGGGCAGCCCGTACGCGTCGGTTCCGCACTAATCGGAGGCGTTATGATGTCCGGCGCCGTGAGTCGCATCGCGGGTGAGGCGGACTTGCAGCGCAATACACTCCAGGCCAAGGTGGCTATTCATCAGCCGGATATGCGCCTGCGTCCTGAGGTGCTGTGCCGGGCCGAGTTCTGGAGCCTTCCCGGGAAGGAAAGCGCCCCCCACGAAGACCGTGGCATTGCGCGCGCCGAACGGCGCGGTCTTTGGGCGCCTGAGGCCGCCTTCAACCAACCCGACACGCTTGAAGGCGATGTGTGGGTCGTTGCGCCCGGTACCCGCGTGGTCGAGCGGCGCACCGTGCGTTTAGCGCGTGAGCGCCGTCCCGGCCTTCGACGCGTCGAGGAAGGGCTTCGCGCCAACGAACTACTTGTCACATATGGCGCCGAGCGACTGACGCCCGGCGCGCGCGTTTCCATTCAACCTACAGGAGAAACAACCTTATGACCACCTCACATGATTATCCGCTGATCCGCTGCAAAGGTCTGACCAAGCATTACCGCAAAGGCCGGCAAACCGTAACGCCGCTGAGCGCGCTGGACCTGGATGTCCCGCGGGGTGAATTCCTCGCCCTCATGGGGCCGTCCGGTTCTGGCAAAACCACGCTGTTGAATCTGATTGCCGGTATTGACCGGCCCAGCGAGGGGATCCTCGAATTCGACCGCCACGAAATCGGTGGGCTTTCCAGGGGACGCCTCGCCCGTTGGCGCGCCGCCCACGTGGGCTACATTTTTCAGCTCTACCATCTCATTCCCGTACTTACGGCATTTGAAAATGTGGAGATTCCGCTGTTGCTTTCCGGCCTGTCCCGCCGTGAACGGCGTGAGCGGGTGGAAAACGCGCTGGCGCTCGTGGGGCTGGCTGATCGCATGCACCACGTGCCCTCGGAATTGTCCGGCGGACAGGAGCAGCGCGTGGCCATTGCGCGCGCGCTTGTGACGGACCCGCCCCTGCTGGTGGCCGACGAACCCACCGGCGATCTCGATCGCGAATCGGCGGCTTCCGTCCTGGCGCTGCTTCAGCAGTTCTCCGCGGAGTTTGGCAAAACCATTGTCATGGTCACGCATGACCCGCGCTGCGCCGATGCCGCCGAACGTACCCTGCATCTCGAAAAAGGAAAATTGCTGGAAGCGGAGGAGGCGTTATGATGGTCAAAATCATTCGACTGACTTTACTCGCGGGCAAACAACTGGTGCGTCATCGAACCCGCACCCTGCTCACGCTGCTGGGCGTGTCCTGTGGAATGTTTCTGTTCACCACGGTGCGCGCCATGCAAAGCACACTGGATAGCGCCACGCGGATCGGCGCGGCCGATACCACGTTGGTGGTCTATCGCGAAAACCGTTTCTGCCCGGAAACCAGCCGCCTCCCGGAATACTACGCCGATGAAATGCGCGGTCTCCCCGGCGTGCGCGAAGTCATCCCCGTAAAAATCACGGTGAACAACTGCGGCGCCAGCCTGGATGTCGTGGTGTTTCGCGGCGTGCCCCCGCAAACGCTGTTGCGCTACGCGCCGGATATCGTGCTGCTGGACGGTTCCTACGAGACCTGGCAGCAAACGGATGACGGCGCGCTGATCGGACGCCTGTTTGCGGAAAAGCGCGGACTGCGTGTCGGGGATGCCTTCGAGGGCGCGGGCGTTCGGGTGATCGTATGCGGGATCATCGAATCGCCTCACGCGCAGGATAACCAGGTAGCGTATGTACACCTGCCCTTCCTGCAACTGGCTTCCAAACGCGGATTGGGTATCGTCACGCAGTTCAACGTGCGGGTTGACGCCATCGAACAGCTCGAATCCGTCGCCAGCGCGATCGACGAACGCTTCCGCCATGAAGCCGACCCCACCTATACACAGCCCGAAAAAGCCTTTTTTGCGCAGGCCGCCGGCGAGATGATTGACCTGGTCTCGTTCACGCGATGGATCGGGTACGCCTCCGTTCTCGCGGTCCTTGGGCTGATCGGCAACGCCATTATGCTTATCGTCCGCGGGCGGGTGCGCGAAAACGCCATCCTCCAGACACTGGGCTATCCACCGGTCGCCATCCTTTATCTTGTACTTTCGGAGGGCGCGTGGCTGGGCGCCGCGGGCGGTGGAATCGGCGTGGGGCTTGTCGCGCTGTTCCTGAACTGGCGCAAACCGACCTTCGGCAATGAAGGCCAGATTGTCGCCCTGCTGCCTGATGCCCCAACGCTGGTGATCGGTCTGGCGTTGGCCCTTGCGTTGGGCCTGCTGGCCTCGCTTTGGCCGGCGCTCGTCGCCTCGCAAAAACCTATCGTCGAATCCCTGAGGAGCTGAACTATGCTGCCCTTATCCTATGCATTGAGAAATTTATATCGTGATCCGGCCCGTCTGTTGCAAACCATTCTGGGCAGTGCGCTGGTCGTCCTGATGATCATGGGCGCCGCCGCCATCAACCAGGGCATGCGTGAAACCCTGGATGCGTCGGGCGCCGCCGACAACGTAATCCTGTTGGGCGCCGGAAGCGAGGAAAGCGTTCTGCGCAGCGAAGTCAATGAACGCGCCGCGGGCATCGCGCAGGCCGCCATGCCCGGTATTGTTGAGGTTGCCGGGCGCCGCGCCATTTCGCCGGAAATACAACAATTGACCTATGTCTCGGTCGGCAACGCAAAAAATCGGCGCGCCCTGGTGCGCGGCGTCACCCCCGATGCCCTCCTGGTGCATACGCGTGTGTCGCTGGTCGAGGGGCGCTTTCCGCGTCCCGGCGAAGTCATGGCCGGACGCCTCTCCTGGCGCAAACTCGGAATCCCCCGCCAGGCGTTGCGGGTGGGTGAACCCGTCCAGGTCGAAGGCGTGCCCATGATTCTTTCCGGTCTCTTTGCCGCCCCTTCGACCGTTATGGAATCGGAATGGTGGATGGACCTCAACGACCTGCGCACACAGGCCAAGCGCAATAATCTCAGCAGTGTAATTCTGCGCATGCGGGACGATGGCTTCGCCGACGCCGACCTCTTCACCAAGCAGCGCCTTGATCTTGAACTCTCCGCGCTGCGCGAAAGCGACTACTACGCCCGTCTGGCCGATTTCTATGCCCCCCTGCGCTCCATGACCTGGCTCACCGCCCTGCTTATTGCCGCCGGGGCGTTTCTGGGCGGACTCAATACGCTCTACGCGGCCTTTGCCTCGCGAATACGCGAAATCGCCACCTTGCAGACTATCGGATTCCGCCCCTGGGCGCTGGCGCTTTCCCTGGTCGAAGAATCCATGCTGGCCTGCCTGTGCGGGGCGATACTGGCTGCCTTTGCGGCTATGCTTTGGCTGGATGGCCTGGCGGTCTCTTTTTCCATCGGAACCTTTATTTTGCGACTTACCCCCGAGGTGGCCTTCATGGGGCTGGGCACGGGCATGGCGCTGGGGCTGATCGGCGCCATTCCACCGGCGCTTCGCTGTCTGCTCCCGCCCCTGCCGACGGCCCTGCGGGCCGCCAGTTAACCGACAATCAAAACACAACCCCGAAAGGAACAGAAGACCATGAAAACATATCCTGTCATCACCCTCCTGGCCATCACGCTGCTGACCGCCTGTGGACGCGCCCCGACCCCCAAACCCGTTGCCACGCCGGAAGAAATCCCCATACCCGATATTTTCCTGGCGCACCCCCCCGCGGGACAGCCGGTGCCCATACCTCTCGCGCGGCAGCAGGCGAAACCCGGCGATACCCTCATCCTTGAGGGACTCATCATGGGGACGCGCCAGCCCTTCGTGGAGGGACGCGCCGTGTTTCTGCTGGGCGACCGGGCAACCCTTACGCCATGTAACGAGCGACCCGGCGACACCTGCCCAACCCCCTGGGATGTCTGTTGCGACACCCTCGAAGCAAAGCGGGAAGGCGTCGCCACCATCCAGATTGTTGACGAACAGGGCGCGGTCCTTCGCCGGGGACTCAAAGGCGTCCAGGGGCTGACCGAACTGCAGCGCCTGCGGGTGATCGGAAAAGTCGCTCCCCAATCCTCCCCCGATGCGCTCATCGTGAACGCCGAGGGCTTTTACAAAATGTCGGCCAGTGATGCCGCGCCCACCGCCAAACCGGTCGCTTGCTCACCCACCTGCGCTGGACACTAACGGCCTGTTGTATCCCCAATAGAGCATTCGTTATGATCAGAACTCCTTACCTCGTGGAAGTTCACGTGACACCAAGGGGTAGTCCTGGGCTGGTTGTCCCGGGGTTCGCTGATCATAATCGCACTCTTTTGGTC
>RZZM01000443.1 GCA_009929845.1 Spartobacteria bacterium | reverse complement strand
TCCAGCGCCAGCGGGATGGTCGCGCTTGAGGTATTGCCATACTTTTCGATGTTCACAATAAACTGTTCCGTCGGCACGCCGAGGCGTTGTCCCACCGCCTGGATGATGCGCATGTTGGCCTGGTGCGGAATGAACCAGTCAATATCGGCCACCTGCAATCCGTTTTCCTCAATGACAGACCGCGCGGAACCGGCCATTTTGGTTACAGCATGCTTGAAGGTTTCCCGACCATCCATATGCAGGTAGTGCTGTTTTTTCTTAACGGACTCTTCGGTTGTCGGGATCAGACACCCGCCGGCCGGCAACATAAGCAGATCGTGCAAAGAACCGTCGGACCCCATGGACGAGCCAATGATTCCCGGCGCGCCATCCGTCGCCTGGAGCACCGCCGCGCCCGCGCCATCGCCAAAGAGAACGCAGGAATTCCGGTCCGTCGGGTCCAGCACCGCACTCATTTTTTCCGCCGCTGTCACCAACGCGGTCTTTACCGTTCCGGTCGCCACGAACTGACGGGCCGTCTCCACCCCGTACAAAAATCCAGTGCAGGCCGCCTCCAGGCCATAACAAAAGGCGTTTGTGGCGCCAATTTTTGTCTGCACCAGGCAGGCGGTATTGGGCCATAGACGATCCGGAGTAATGGTGGGAGTGATGATCATATCGACCTCTTCGGCCTTGACCCCGGCGGCGTCCATCGCGCGCCGCGCGGCCTCCGCGGCCATATCGGAGGTCATTTCGTCATCACGCGCAAAGCGACGCTCTTTCATGCCCGTCCGTGTGGTAATCCACTCGTCCGAGGTATCCACCAGTTTCGCCCAGTCATCATTGGTCACCACGCGCTCAGGCGCGTACGACCCGGTTCCCGTAATGACTACATTCCTAACAGCCGTCATGTTTTTTCCCTTTTGAAAGCGCTAATTCGTCAATAATTATATGGTTGATATCGTGCTTGATCCACTCCAGGGACACACGTATCGCGTTTCTTACAGCAAGTGCGGAAGAAGAGCCATGCCCGATAATGCAGGCCCCGTTGATACCCAGCAGGGGTGCGCCGCCATAGACCGCGGGGTCACCGCGCTCCTTGATGGTCCGCAACCCGCCCCGACAGAGCATAGCGCCAAGCATACGCAACGGATTGCTGGTCAATTCCTCTTTGATCCAGCGACCCAGGACACGCGCGACGCTTTCGCTCGTCTTCAGGACAATATTCCCGACGAAGCCATCGCAAACCACCACATCGGTCTTCCCTGCGAATATATCCCGGCTCTCCACATTTCCGATGAAATTTAGAGAGGAATTTTCCAGCAACTGAAAAGCCTTTTTTGTAGCCTCGTTCCCCTTCGCCTGCTCTTCTCCAATGCTCAACAGCCCGACCCGTGGCGCAGGAACGCCGAGGATTTCTTTTGAATAGACCGACCCCATCACGCCAAACTGGAACAACAGGTCGGCGGGGCAGTCAATTGTCGCCCCGGCATCAATCAGGATGAAGGGCTTATACTGTGTCGGGATGATCGTGGCGATAGCGGGACGGATCACCCCCTCGAGGGTGCGCAGTTTGACGGTGGTCGCCGCAACCGCCGCGCCGGTATTCCCGGCCGAGAACACCGCGTCCGCATCGCCCTTTTTCACCAGTTCGACCGCGCGGCTGATCGAGGAATCCTTTTTCCGTCGAATAGCCGCCGCCGGGGCCTCGTCCATGCCGACGATCTCCGTCGCGTTAACAATGATGAGGTTATCGGGAAGCGTGCGCCCTTTCAGTGACTCGCGAATCGCTTCTTCCTGACCCACGAGATACAACGCCGAGATGGACGGCCATGCCTGCAAGGCCTCCATCACGCCGGAAACAATCTCGCCGGGGGCATAGTCCCCCCCCATTGCATCTACTGCAATGCGCATGATAAATTGCTCAGTCTGCCGCTTCGACCGTCAGCACCTGCCGACCGGCATAATACCCACAGGCGCTGCAGACCCGGTGGGACTGCCCCGCCGCGCCGCACTGGGGGCAGGGACGGGTGGCAATAATCTCGCGCCCTTTGTGCGAGCGCTTGCGCATCTGTTTCTTGCTTTTTGACTTTTTACACTTTGGAACGGCCATTAGCTCTTCTCCTGAAACCTTATTAAAACGGCTTCTACCTTTATTCTTTCAGTTCGATTCCATCCAATGCCTGCCACGGGTCATCAAACCGCGACGGACGACAATCGCATGTTTCCTTATTCCGGTTTATACCACAATGCGGACACAGTCCCTGACATTGATCACTGCACAACACAAAACGAGGGATAGACAGCAGGATACCCTCCCGGATATCATCTGTCACATCCACATGTTCTGTATCACCTGATAATTCGTAAGCGCGTAGAAAAGAGGAATCGGCAATCGTTGTCGAGAAAAAAGAAGCACAACGTGAACATTCTATTTCCACATCCACGGAAATTTCGCCCCGCACCAGCAGTTCCCCCGAGACAATCTGCGCGGAAAATCGGTAAAAAATGTCCGAACAGACCCTCAAATGGGCATCTTCCGCCTCCAAAAGCACCTTTTTAGGCTCAAAACCCTCAAAAACAGCCCCCTCATCAGATAATCTAGCAATTTCAACCCGCATTTTCACCCTCTTCCAAAATTTTTAACCGCAGATGGCGCGGATAAGCGCGGATATATAATCATTGTTCCATTTCGTGTGTCCTGATTACGCGTTTCCACTTCAACTTTGCAAACTTGAAGTTCAGTAAAAGTGCCAAATCAAGCTCAGTTTTTGCTAAGTAGCCAATCATTTGCAACAAATGAGTATCATTGAAAGCGACAACAACCTTGGGATCAACCACAACAGTATTATCCACAATCATATCAGGTACGAGTGTACCGATAAGATGCCCCTTAAAAGTGACGGGAAATCTCTTCTGCTGCTCAACTTCATGTCCTCGCTCTCGAAGTTCAATAACCAGGGCATTTTCATAAAGTTTCTCATCTAATCCAGGTTTCAGAACATTAAGAACCTCCATAGCGGCGCCAATAATATCCTCCGTCAATTTTTTATGTAATAATTCAGTCATACATCTTCCTCCTTTCCCTTTCCTCATTTATCCGCGCTCATCAGCGTTATCCGTGGTTAAAATTTTTTCAGCTTACTTTCAAGGGATTTTTGGACTAGTTGGGGGACAAAGCTGCTTGCATCGCCGCCTAATTCGACAATTTCACGCACTGCGCTCGAGCTGATATAGCTGAAATTTTCCTTGGGCATCAAAAAGATCGTTTCGATGTCCGGGGCCATCTGACGATTCGTCAGGGCCATCTGGAACTCATTTTCGAAGTCAGAAAACGCCCGCAGGCCCCGAATCACGACATGAACCCCCTTTTCATGCGCATAATCGACCAAAAGACCCGAAAATGAGTCAATTTCGACATTTTTATGGTCTTTTAGCACCTTTTTTGCCATTTCAACGCGTTCTTCGAGCGAAAAAAGCGGTTTTTTCCGGTTACTGGACGCCACAGCCAGTATCAGCCGGTCAAAAATGTGCGCCGCACGCTCCACCAGGTCCAAATGTCCTAACGTCAACGGATCAAACGTCCCCGCATATATCGCAGCATCACTCATTTTTCCACCTTCCTTC
>RZZM01000442.1 GCA_009929845.1 Spartobacteria bacterium | reverse complement strand
CATTTTCCGGCTCATAAAGGCCGTTTGGTATGTTTTTATCCGCGTTCATCTGCGTTCATCCGTGGCTAACAAAATGGGTTATTGAGAAGATACGTTTTTAGCTCGAAAACGGCCCATTTTTTGGCAAAAATTCGGTTTTTTCACTGAAATCGGCTGTTTTTCGGCATTTTCAGCGCGAAACATGCGCGTCCGTCACTATAAAGGCTCAAACCGGCCGGACCGGCCGACCTTCAATATACCCGCGGTATCCTTCAGGACAGAGCTGGAACCTTGGCCCGTCGTCATCGGCCCACGCGAAGCCATAGGTCTCCGGCTTGCAGGAAGCGATTACATCCCAGAGCGAGGTAATCGCCGATTCAAAATCCTTGTCCTCGAACGGTGGGCCCTGGAACACCATCATCCGGCAGGCGGGCAGATCGATCACATCGAAGCCCTCAGGCGTTTGTCCGTCATAGTCAACGGGCACCTCGACGCCCTGCACATACTCAGATGTTCCTGGCGTCCGGAAACACACGGGAAGCCACATGCCCATCGGTTCCTGCAGGGCATCCGGGATTGTACCGAGCGTTTCCCATACATCGCATCCCACTTCTTCGCAGTATTCAAAGTAATGGGTTGCTTTCCTGGCGCGTTTGATAATCGCCTTACGTTCGGGCCTGTCGAGTACCTGAACAAAGACCACTTCAGTTTTCTTCTTTTCAGTCATGGTATCTTCTCCTTGCTGCCTCCACCGGTACCACTCCCGAAGCCGCGGAGGCATGAACAGCCTGACAGGAGAATCCGTGTGACGAAAGCGGGTGGGGGCCATCCCGAACTGCCGCGCAAACGCTCTGGTGAACCCCTCGTGCGAATCAAAGACAAAGTCAAACGCCACATCAATGACCTTGCTCGACGATCCACGAAGAGCCTCTGCCGCGGCAGAAAGACGACGCAACCTGATGTACTCAAAGGGAGGTTTTCCCGTGACTTCCTTGAAGACGCGTGCCGCATGCCATGGTGAGTAGCATGCCGCGCGCGCCAGGGCCGCCAGCGTAATCTTCTCGCCGAGATGTGCTTCAATATATGCCTGCATCCTCTCAGCGGCTTTGATTCTTTCCCAGTGAGTCAGCATCGTTTGTCCACTTTCCACTTCATGCCGTCATTTATAACAGCATCCGCCCCCCGTTTCTTGACCGTGCTTGCGAATCTTCAATCAAATGCATAATAATGCACACGCCCACCCTCTAAAACGGCCAAAGCGCCACCCTCCTCAAGGGGAACATATGCCAAATCCTCCACCCTGCCATTATACCCACTGTGAGACCACATGACCTGGCCGGACAGCGACACAATGGAAACGCCATGAGCGCCATCAAAAAGTGCCCATTCATTTATCCCATCATTGTTGAAATCACCGGCAACCGCCATACGCTCTCTCCACATCCCCCAGCCATAATCCACCGGCGCACGCCAACATTCATTTCCGTCCTGATCAACAGCCAGCCACATCCCCACCCCATAAAGACAATAATCAATTTCAAAGGATGTAACAGCGATCGAAAGAAATTGAGCTGTTCCATTTTCCGCCTGACATCCATATAGCGATGAATATGTGAAATCTTCGGGTTGATAAGCCCTCAACGGTTCTCCCGTGGAATTGAAAAGATGGATGTAGCCATCAGCGGCCGTAGCCCCGATCAGTATATCCCCGTCAGAAGACATTTTCACAGCGGCCTGATTCCAGACGTTGCCGATACCATTATATCTCCAGATAAGCTTTCCATCGGAATTAACCAATGACAACCCCATATTTCCGTTGTTTCCGATAATCATTTCATCAAAACCATCGGCATTGACATCCACCCAATGTGCTCCATCAACAGCCGCCAGGGCCTCATATTTCCATGCCGGGGAACCATCTGGAAACAACACATGGATAAGAGAACAATCAATAGCAGGAGCTGTGTTTGTGGCCCACACAACGTATCCCAGCAACCTGGGTTCCTGGCCGGCATGTCCAAATTCCATCTGCGTGAACCTTTGCGAAAGATTAAACACACTGACCGTTCGCCCGGCGGTATCCAGTGCCGTTAGCCTTCCAGATATGTCAGATATCAATATCTCCGTCAGGTCATCCATGTTCCAATCACCCGCGGTCAGGGATTCCCCGCCGGACATTTCGACTACCCACGACTCTGTATTCGTCAGTAAAACAGGCGCCGGCTTCCATGCCGGCACATTAACAACCTTATATAACTGGGCCTCAACGCGCATAGGATCACTTTCGGGGCCATCCTCAAAATCCATGTTGGCCAGTTTCATTTCCGGCAGAACATCATCCATGGCCGTGCCCGTAGGGGGAATCGGGTTCAACTGCAAATCATCCATCCAGACGGTCCCTTGCCCATGGAGTAAAATGCCTGCGTTAATTTCGAATGCATCCTGGGGAATCAGAATAGAGACCGCATAGGATTGCCATCCATCTGTTGCTGCTGTTATGGGCGTTCCCTGCTTTTCGAGGCTGTCAAAAGTTAATGCCGTGCCCCTTTTGTCATCTGCGCGAATCCACAGGCTGACCATCCCTGTGAGATTACTGGCCATTATTTGTGCGCGTAGCGCCAACGTTCTACCATGCCACACACGAGCTCTAAAACTTTGGTGTAAGGTGCCATATCCCTTCTCGCAGGATGGACTTGAATCAATCCGGGCACAAAAACTTCCCTCGAAAAAGGTATTGCTATCGGCAATAAAAGTAAACGCTTCAGGAGAGGTCCCTCCAAATTGCCAATATCTTGGACGAGAATCAACATCCCGATAATAACCATTTTTCCCCTTCGGAAAATACGTTAATCCTGCATTAAGCAGGTCATCATTCTCCTCGCCCTCAAAATCCAGATTGCGCGGATATTCTTTGCGATCATTAGACATTATCCATGTCTCCATCGCATTTCCCGCGATGCCATCCCCTGTGATTTCAATATCATCAATCCACGCGACACCTTCGCCTTCCAGCAACAGGCCGATCAGAATGGTTTCGCTGTTATGGGGCACCGGCATCTTTATTTCATATTGTGTCCATTCGGTTGTCCCGGTTATCGCCCGGTCATACATATTGTCAAAGCCAACCACCTCCATATCCACATCATCAATGCGCATCCACATGCCACAACTTTCAACAACATTGGATGTCTTAACATACGCACGATAACGTATGGTTTGACCGAGGAAATCACGGGCGCTGAATTCCTGTGTCAGGCAACCAAATCCGCTTTGCCATGATGGCCTGGATTGTAGACGCGCACTATATTTCCCGCGATGGGTTATGGCGCTGTCCAACCGAAACAGGTAGCCATGATCTGATCCTCCAGACCATCCAACTACCGGCGCCGGCTCCCTATCACCCATACCAATAGAGGCCTCAAGAACCTCACTCACATCGAATGCAATAACAACTTCATACATCAGGAAAAATGACACCGCGACAAGACAATAGACGAGTAACCCGAGCTTCTTCATTTTTCATTTCCCCTTTCTATTCCTTGCTGAACAGCATAAAGCGCGCGCCTTTGGTCTGGTAGCTGATCTCCTCTTCACGGCCTTTCCATCGTATCACCGGGTCAGCGATGAGCAG
>RZZM01000441.1 GCA_009929845.1 Spartobacteria bacterium | reverse complement strand
GCGAGATTCCCATCGAGCCGGCATGTACCCGTGCCCAATCTTATCCAAAGAGCCTGCGGTGCATCGGGCTCTACGGAGTAGCCGCCCTCCAGATTCGCTGCGCAACAAGTAACCCCCTGGAGGGATTCCCATCGAGCCGGCATGTACCCGTTCGTTGGAACAACATTATCCGCCCACCTGGGGAATGGCACATGAAAATGAAAAAACGGCGATTTCCGCCTTCCCCGTCCCCGACCTGTTGCCAATATCCTTTTCATTACAGGAAAACCTTGATGATCAGACATCGAAAAGATAGATTCACAGCAGTTGACGAGCGGGCGCCTTAGCGACAATATTCCTGGCCGCCCGTTCATTGAGGAACATACGATTGATAGCGCGCAACAAAAGGACGTTATTATCAATAAGTAAGTTTGTCTCTTACGTCAATGAACAGGAAAAAAAATGAGGATTGTTGATTGCATTTGAGGCGATCTGCATCAGCATCACGATAAACAGGCAATAAATTTGCAGGTCTTTTCGGAGAAAGTCGGATTTCCGTTCCACCTCCTCGCGCAGGCGCCGCGGGAAATGCCTTCAGAAAAGGAGACCTGCGAGCGTTACAGGGCTTTTCATGAGGGAAAACGGGTCATTCCCTGTTTTGTCCTTCGCGCTTATCCGCGTCGGGGTGGCGGAAGTGGGTGACGACCCAGGTGGAAAGTTCCTTGTCCGGGTCCTCTACGGTTTGTTTGTTGATTTCAAACACGGTATCGCCTGTTCGGGATGCCACCAGCTTGAGCCCGTGGTGAAAATCCCGGAATTTTTGTTCGCAGATGGCTCGGATGGTCTTGTCGGTGTCGAGACTGAGGTTCACCAGGATGTCAATGGCTTCATCCGTGAACTGGAGTTCAAATCCGTGTTCTTCCTGAAAGCGTTTCTTGAAGGCCGTGACTTCGTCCCGGAGCAGGGCGCGATGGGCGACTTCGTTTTCCTTGCGGATTTTTGAAAGGGCATGCGGGGTGTCGGCGATGGTGTCGGCGTTGACCTCGAGATGGTTGACGCAGGTCGAGGGCAGCTCAAACTTGAATTCGCGCAGGGAACGTTCGAGTACGGTCATCAGGCCGCGGGCGCCGGTTTTCTCTTTGGAGGCTTCCGAGGCGATATGCCGTATCGCGTCCGGCAGCATCTTGAAATCAATGCCGTAGCCCTTAAAGTCCTCAATATATTGCCCCAGGATGCTTTCCTCGGATTTCACAAGGATATCTTCCAGGTCATGTTCATCCAGGCCCTCGCAGGCAACCCGTATGGGCAACCGTCCGATAAATTCCGGCTCAAACCCGAACTGGATAAAATCCTCGGCCCGGGCTTTCATCAGGTAGTCGAGTTCGGGGCGTTCCCGGTCGGCCTCGTGGCGGAATCCGATGGCGGTCCTGTCGATGCGCCGCCGGATGATATCCGTCAGGCCGTCAAAAGCGCCGCTGACAATGAAAAGCATATGGCGGGTATTGATGGTGCGCGGGCGCGTATTGCCCTGTTGCATATCCATGATGGCCTGCACCTGGCCCATCAGGTCGGTCTGGCTCTGGAGGTTGGCTTCGGTTTCTTCCATGAGTTTGAGCAGGTTGATCTGCACGCCGCGTCCGGACACATCGCGTGTGCCGGAAGTGCCGGATGAGCGGGCGGCTATTTTATCAATTTCGTCGATGTAGATGATTCCGTACCGGGCCAGCTCGGTGTTGCCGTCGGCCATCTTGACCAGGTCGCGGACAATGTCCTCGACATCATAGCCGACATAGCCGGTTTCCGAAAATTTGGTGGCGTCGGCCCGCGCGAAGGGGACCCCGATCAGCCGCGCGAGGCAGCGGACCAGGTAGGTCTTGCCCACGCCGGTCGGGCCCATGATGATGACATTCTGCTTGGCGTAGTCCTGCTCCCGCAGCGTGGGGTCCTCGATACAGCGGCGGACATGGTTGTAGTGGTCGCAAAGGGCGACGGAAAGGACTTTCTTGGCCTCCTTCTGCTTGATGACAAAGCGGTCCAGGTAGTCGCGGACTTCTTTGGGCTTGAGGTGAAACTCCCGGATGCGCCGCAGGGTTTCATCGGACTTGTCGTCGGGTTTTTTATCAGGCGGCGGGGCGCCGCCGGCGGCCTGGGGATTGCCGAACATGAACTGGATATTGGCTTTTTTGAGCATGTCCTGCAGGGATGAGCTGATGTCATCGCCGGGGACGTCCTGTTTCTCGTCTGTCATAATCGTGTCCTTTGTCTTAAAAGCGGTTTGTACATGCTACGGCAATCTTGTAAACTGGTCAAGAATCGCGATAGGCGCGCATATACAACTAACAGAGTAACAGGATGAATGGTAGCGATGATTTGGAAAACAATAATCTTCTGGCTCGCGGTCCTTTTGTTGCTGGATGCCGGGCTGGCGTTGTTTTTCCTGGGGAGCTGGCAAAAGCGGCTGCCGGGGTTGAATATCAAACTGATTGCGGCTATCGAGGTGGCGCTTGCCGCGGTGCTTCTGGCCCTCTATTATCTGTGGCGGGTTTGATATGAAAGCTGTAGCGGTCATCCTTGTTGTCTGGGCCTGCTGGGTCGGTACGGGTTGGGCGGTGGAGCCGTATGTGGATTTCCGGGAGTGGCGGCGGCTGTCCAACCGCGATGTGTCGCGGCTGGGCAACAACCTGCTCAAACAGGCTGACGGGGAACGGCTCCATGCCGAGAGCGAACATTTTATCGCGCATGGGGATGACAAGGAGGCTATCGATCGCGCGCTGCGCAAGGCGGAAGTCGCCTGGATGGAGGCGGGACAGGCGTTGCGCCTGATGCCCACCCGCAAGAAGGCGCATGTCTACATCCTGGATAATGCCGCCTGGACCGATTTTACGCGTAAATACCGCCTTCTTCCGGATGCCAGGGCTTTTGCGTATAAGGGCGAGATATTCATTACCGATGACGCGGCGACGGATCAGACGTTTCGGGATGATGTCCTGCACGAGGTGGTGCATTACCGGCTGACCTATGCGTATCGGGACAAGCTGCCTCTTGCTGTCGAAGAGGGGCTCGCGCAATACATCGGCTGGCAGATTACCAGGGGGTATTACAGCTTTCACGGTCAGCGCCTGGAGCGCAGACGCCCGCCCCTGCATCCCGACAAATTATATCCCCTGAATGAGCTGCTTCAGATGGATGCATATCCGTCGGACGCCGCCGCCATGGAAGTTTTTAACCGTCAGTCCGAGGCCTTGATCGCGGCGATCGTCGGGCTCATTGACGAGGATAACCTGGGGCCCTTTATCAAAACATTGAGCAGGGGCGGAAGGCCCTGGTCGCAGATTCTTCAGGAGCAGTTCGACTGCACGCCGGAGCAGCTTTCCGCCCTGGAAGCGGAAACCGCCGCCCTGGCCATGGAAACGGACCGGTAATCGTAACTTCTCAAATAGTCATCCTGTAAATCGTTTTTTTAGACAGGATTAACCCGCCTTCGTCCGTGACTACGGCGTGGCACGCAGGATATACAGGATTTTGCATAGCAGCAGCAAAATTCATCTGATGTTGAAGTCAACCTGCGTCTGGAAAATGAAACGCACGAATGCGCACGCTTTTACAAGCACGCCTTGACCATGTTCGTGCG
>RZZM01000440.1 GCA_009929845.1 Spartobacteria bacterium | reverse complement strand
AACCTGCTGCACATCAGTTTTGAAAGCGGTATCCTCGAAGACCCGTGGGCGCCGCCGCCGAAGGATATGTTTGTGCTTACCGCGGACCCGGAGGACGCCCCTGATGACGCCGAGGAGATCACCGTTGATTTTCTTAAGGGCGATGCGGTGGCCGTGAACGGAACGGCCATGAGTCCGAAGGACGTCATGCTCAAACTCAATGAGCTGGGCGGACGGCACGGGATCGGGCGAATTGACATGGTCGAAAACCGGTATGTGGGCATGAAAAGCCGCGGGGTCTATGAAACGCCCGGCGGAACCATCATTTGCCGCGCCCGTGAGGCGGTGGAGCAAATCACTATGGACCGCGAGGTGCTGCACCTGAGGGATCAGCTTGTGCCGCAGTATGCCGACATGGTGTATAACGGTTTCTGGTTTGCCCCTGAACGGGTCATGCTCCAGACGGCGATGGATAATGCCGCCGAAAAAGTCACCGGAACGGCGCGCCTCAAGCTCTACAAAGGCAACTGTTTTGTGACCGGACGCAAGGCCGAGCACAGCCTGTATGATCCGGAGATTGCTTCTTTCGAGGAAGAGCATGTGTATAATCAGGCTGACGCTACCGGCTTCATCAAATTGAATGCCCTGCGCCTGCGCGTCCGTTCCAGGGCGTATGGCGTGGCTGAATAAGACTTCCCGAAAAAAAGGTGTACGTGACGATGGAATGTTTTACCTACAGAAGAAATGAATTATTTGCCGAGGATGTGCCCGTGGCCGAGTTGGCGCGACAGTACGATACCCCGCTCTATGTCTACAGCCGGTCCGGCATGCAGGCGCAATACCGGGCCCTGGCGTCCGCGATGGCGGAGGTCGGTCCCCACATCCATTTTGCCGTGAAATCCAATTCCTCGGCGGCGGTGATCAGCCTTTTCGCCGAGGAGGGCGCGGGCGCCGATGTGGTCTCGGCCGGTGAAATCTTCCGCGCCATGCGCGCGGGCATCGACCCGGCAAAAATCGTGTTTGCCGGGGTGGGCAAGACGGAATTCGAAATCGACTACGCCCTGGAACAGGGGATTCACTTCTTTACGGTGGAATCCGAACCCGAACTCGAACGGCTGTCCAAACGGGCCGCCGCGGTGTCCGGCGTCGCGCGCGTCGCGATCCGGGTGAATCCGGACGTGGACCCCAAAACGCACAAGTATACCAGCACCGGAAAAAAAGAGAGCAAGTTTGGCGTGGACCTCGAACGGGCCCTCAAGGCCTACGAGCTGGCCGCGCGTCTGCCGCACCTTGAGATCGTCGGCATCCATATGCATATTGGTTCGCCCCTGATGTCGGTCGCCCCCTATGAGCAGGCCCTCGAAAAGGTGTTGCCGGTGTGTGACGTCTTGAAGAAACGCTATCCGACCTTCCGTATCCTCGATATCGGCGGCGGACTGGGCATCAAATACACCGAGGAGGAGACACCGTTTGATGTGAAAGAGTTTGCGCGGCGCCTCACCCCCATGCTGAAGCAAAGCGGACTGGAAATCGGCATGGAACCCGGACGTTTTCTGGTCGGCAATGCCGGGATACTCCTGACCAGGGTGCAGTACATCAAGGACAACCCCTTCAAGAAATTTGTGGTGGTGGACGGCGCGATGAACGACCTGATCCGTCCGGCGCTGTACGAGGCCTATCATGGTGTGCTCCCGGCGCGAAAAACAGAAGCGACCATCCTCGGCGATGTGGTGGGACCGGTTTGTGAGTCCGGCGATTTCCTGGCGCGCGACCGTGAACTGCCCGCGGTGAAGCAGGGCGACCTGTTGGCCATACAGAGCGCCGGCGCGTATGCCTTTGCCATGTCTTCCTCCTACAACAGTCGTCCGCGCGCCGCCGAAGTGATGGTGCACGGCGAACGTTCGCAGCTCATCCGCGCGCGGGAAACCTGGCAGGATATTGTGCGCGGCGAGTGCATCCCCAACTGGTGACGCCATGCCGTTTGTACAGGCCAACGGAATCAACCTTTATTACGAGGAATTAGGCGAGGGGACCCCGCTTGTCTGCATCGCGGGGCTGGGCGCCACGCGTGAAACGTGGGGATTGCTCCGGGACAACCTCGCCGAACACTACCGCGTGATCGTTTTCGACAACCGCGGGATAGGCGACACCGACGCCCCCGCGGGCCCGTATTCCATCGAGCAGATGGCCGACGACACGATAGGCCTCATGGACGCCCTCGAAATACCCTCCGCACACCTCATCGGGCACTCCATGGGCTCTTCCATCGCCCAAAACATCGCTTTTCGGCGTCCGGAACGCGTAAAAAAGCTGATTTTATGCAATACATACGAAAAAATCGGCAAAAAAGCCGAATTTGTCTTCAAAAACAACGCTTTTTTGCTCCGAAAAGGCGTTTCGGAGCCTGATTTATTCCGCGTCATCATGCCCTGGCTTTTTTCGGAAAAATTCTTCCAAAATGCCGAAATGACCGAAAATTTCATAAAAACGGCTGAAAATACCCCTTCGAAGCAGTCGGTTGACGCCTTTGAGCATCAAATTACCGCCGCGTGCGATTTTGACGGAAAAAACCAGCTTCCCGACCTTAAAATGCCTGTTTTGATCATTTCCGGGGCCGAAGACGTGCTCACACCGCCCGAAAATGCCGAAAAAATGGCAAAAACCATCAAAAATAGCACCTACCGCCTCATTCCAACCGCACATTTCAGCCCGATCGAGGCCCCAAGCGACGTTTTGGACCAGATGTTGCTGTTTTTATCCATGTGAGGCCTGATTTCGCAAGAAATCCGGCAACTTCTCAATAACTTTTTTTAGAGCCGCGGATAAGCGCTTTAGTCTGCATCGCTTGCACAGCCAAATATCAGAACTCCTTACCTCGTGGAAGTTAACGTGACACCAACGTCAGAACTCCTTAGCTCGTGGAAGTTGACTTGACACCTTCTTTCCTGGTGGCGTTTGCGGGTGGACATAAAGCCCCGGTTATAGTGCAACCCCATTCGGGGTTTATGTGTTATTTATTCCTGACCGCGGGTTGCACCCGCGGCTATTCATGTTTTACCCTGTCGGGTAATAAACCGCCATGAATTGCGCGAAATATACGCAAAGATAGTCCATGAGGCGCAAGAAGGCTCGTCATCCTGATGCCCGGAGGGCATAACGTGAATAGCCGCGGGTGCAACCCGCGGAACCTTGACCACCCCCATGCCAACCCCGAATGGGGTTGTACGATAACTGCGATTTGAATGCGCCAGAGGCTGTTTTGGCAAATGGAAGTGTCATTTCTATTTTCCAGGCGCACAATCTCTTTGATGCTGGATTACAGCAGGAAATATCACTGCAATGATTGCAAAATCGACGCTAATCTCCACCCGCGGCCAACGGTCGAGGTTAAGGAGTTCTGAATATAGCAACAAGCGGCTTATGTCCTGAAAGGACATTTTACTGTAGCCCAGAGCAAACAACGTGCCGCCCTGGGTCACGATGAATAGCCCTTTCAGGGCAAGGTGTGTTATTGAGAAGTTCAGAACTCCTTACCTTGAACGTTGGCTGCAGAACGAGATTTTCATTGATTTGCCAGTAATCGCGGTGATTTTTTTGATGGTATCCACTTCCGAAGAGACGCCGCGTTTGGAAAATTAAACGGACAC
>RZZM01000079.1 GCA_009929845.1 Spartobacteria bacterium | reverse complement strand
CAAACCTGGAGGGCGGCTACTCTGTAGAGCCCGGGGGCACCGCAGGTTCTTTGGGGTAGACAGGGCACGGTTACAGGCCGGCTCGATAGGAATCTCGCCCTCCAGGGGTCATGTTTGTACAGCAAACCTGGAGGGCGGCTACTCTGTAGAGCCCGGGGGCACCGCGGGTTCTTTGGGGCAGCGTGGGCATGTATACAGGCCGGCTTGATAGTGGAAAAGCGCAAACAGAGATGTTGAACCTTGCTGTTCGTGTTACAGGTTCTTTTCTACTCCGCGTCTCCGCGCCTCTGCGTTCATATTTTTTAACGCAGAGACGCAGAGACACAGAGTTGGGCGCCGGGAAAGCGAGGCTCTGCACTTTTTCCTAAAAACGGCAATTCTCACTTAAAACATGCAAAAAAGGCGTATTTTTATAATTTTTCTGTGCGTCGTCCTCTTGCACCCCGTCCGTCAGAGGATGGGAGAGAGCAGCGTGGCGAAGCGAACCGCCGCCCTGAACAGCAGCGAGCGCTTGTGGTATTCCTCGGCGGTGACCTCGCGTGCGTGCGCAAAGTCGTCCAGGAGCATGGCCTCGACCTCTCGGGCGAAATCGTCATTGTGAATCAGCATGGAGATTTCGAAATTCAGGCGGAAGGATCGGTTGTCGAGGTTGGCCGTGCCGATGCTCGACAGGTGATCGTCTACGAGCATGACCTTCTGATGCAGAAATCCATCCAGGTAGCGGTAGATGTGCATGTGGGGATGGTCGGTGTCGGGCAGGTAGTTGTAGGCCGCCAGATAAACCATGAGGTGGTCGGCTTTCTGGGGCAGCAGGATGCGCACATCCACCCCGCGCAGCGCGGCCAGTTGCAGGGCCTTGGTGACCGCCTCGTCGGGCACAAAATACGGGCTGGCGATCCAGACACGTTTTTTCGCGGTATTGATGGCGTTGACAAAAAACAGGCTGCATGACTCCAGTTCGTCTGCCGGACTGGTGCCCAGCACCAGGACATTTCTGTCGCCGTCCGGTTCGGCCATGGGCTCCCAGTTCAAATCCGGCAGCGTGCGTGTGGACCAGTACCAATCACCGATCCAATCCAGTTGAACCGCCTGTACGGCCGGGCCGCTGACCTGCATATGCGTATCGCGCCAGTGCCCGAACTTCTTGTCGCGCCCCATGTATTCATCCCCGACATTCAGGCCCCCGACAAACGCCGTTTTTCCGTCGATGACGACGATCTTGCGGTGATTGCGGAAGTTGAGCTGAAACTTGTTGCGCCACCCCCTGGTCGTTTTAAAGGGGTGGATGCCGACGCCCGCCTTTTGCAGGGTCTTTATATATTCGCCGGGGAGTTTCTTGCTGCCGACTTCGTCAAAAAGAAAATGGATGTGAACGCCTTCGCCGGCCTTTTTGATAAGGCGGGCCTTCAGCTCGCGGCCCAGTTCGTCATCGTTCACGATGAAGAATTCAAGCAGGATGTAGGCGCTCGCCTGGTCAATGGCCTCAAGGATGGCGCCGAAAGTGGCGTCGCCATCGACCAGCAACCGGGTGGCGTTATGGGTGGTGAAAGGCATCCGGGCGAGGTGTTCATAGACCGCGTTGGTTTGCTCCCATCCAAACTCGTTGGCCTTGAAGGCCCCAATGCGCCGGAGTACATCATTGGCCTCCCGGTGATGAGTCCGCATGCCCTCCGTGTAGCCCAGGAAGCGGCTGCGCCCGAAAATCCAATACAGCGGAAGCGCAATCCATGGAAAGGTGATCAGCGATACACACCAGGCCACGGCCCCCTGCGATGTGCGCACCTTCAACACGGCGTGAATAGCAGAGACGAAACCAAGCATGTGAAAAATCGGTGTCAGTATCGCTATGATCGTCAAAATGAACTGAGCCGTCATTATTTACCTCTGTGTTGTTGTTTCTGCCGGACAGTATAGCGCCTGACGCATGAAAAATGTAACTTTTCAATAATATTTTTTTGAGACGTTCTGGCGAAAAGTTAACCGCACGCAGAGCAGGCCGAATACTACAGCGGTGGTCTGACCAGATGGCGCCATCACTTGTTTACATCTGAAAATAAATAATGCGAAAACAGGATGATCGTGTATACTACATCAAGTGTTTTGGAGAGAGGTTGAGGAACCTGTTTCCAATCATTTTGTCGGCGTTCAGCGAGTTTCAGTAATGGCATGAGTACGTTTCCGACAATTAAGGGCAATCAACTAATCAAAGTTTTGCGACGTCTTGGATTCAATGTGATAAAGAAATCTAAGCGAACCATGCGCTTCACACGTACGTGCCTGAGCGGCGCTTCGCTGATGTAAACTGTTCACCCGGTCATTGAGGGCAATGACCCTCCCGGTGGGTGGGCCACTTGTTTGGCCGTTTTTCATCCGCGTTTATCCGCGCTCATCCGTGGTTCAAAAAGCACGCGTATCACACTTGTTCAGAATGTTGTCATAATTCTGACACATTTGCGCGGCAGGCTGTTCCGAAAACAGACTGGAGGTTGATATGCGTGATGGTAGATGGTTGGCTGAAAACAAGTGGTTCATCCTGGGGCTTTGTTTCCTGGCGCTGAACGGGGCCGGGGTCGTTTTGCACCTGCAAACCCAGGCGCGGATAGCGGCGGCTTGCACGCTGAATGTGGATATTCCGGAGGAGCAGGAGCCATTGCGGCTGGTAAATGTGCGGCAGTATACCTCGTTTCAGGACGGCGGCATCGGGTTGCTGTTGGAGTGGAACCGTACGGTTTCGGTGGCTTCCCTTCCTCCGCATATGAGCATTACAAATAGCGAGGGCCGCGGGGTGGCCTGGACCAACGTGGGCAGGTTGGTGAACCGGGCCCTGATGATTCGGACCGCGCCGACAAAGGACGGGGTGTTGAATCTTCAGATTGTTCCCGGGGTTATGCAGTTGGATGACGGGCTGGGGCTCGTGGCGTGTGTCCAAACAAATGTGTGGTGCAGTCATACCGTGCATTTGATCAAGATGAAGCCGCACAGCGAGGCGTATTCTGATGGCAGCTTGACGTGTGAGTTTTCGCAGCCCATCAACATGGAAAAGGCGCTTCGGTATATCAGCACGGAGCCTGAGGTCGCCCTTACTATCGATCATTATGGGGCGCGATGGAATCAGAACAAGTACCGCTTGTCAGGCAAATTCCAGCCGGGGCAGGTGTATATGGTGACCCTGAAGGCGGGGTTGCCTGGCGTTGTGTCAGGGGCGCTGACCAATACCCTGGTGAAGCATGTGCGCTTTCCTGACCGCCCGGCGGATTTGTCAGCCGAGGGTGGCGGGGTCTATCTGGCGTCGTCTTCAGAAAAGCTGCTGCCGGTAAAATCAGTCAATGTCACCTCCCTGCATGTGGTGGCGCGCAATGTGTTTCCCAACAACCTGGTGCCGTTCGCGATGCGGCAGACCGATGGATATCGTTACTTCATGGGGAATGCGGATGACGGGCTCGGGCGTATCCTCAGTGAACGGGACTATCCGATTGACTCCGTACGCAATGAAATTTTTACCGCCAGCCTGCCGATGGATGAGCTGGTGCAGGACAATGGCATTTACATCGTCGAGGTGTCGGCCTCTTCGTGCGCGAGCATCCGGCGCCTTGTGGTCCTGACGGATTTGGGGCTGACGGTGAAGCGTTCCTCGAAGGATATGCTGGTGTGGCTGAATAGTCTGCAGGAGCTGACCGCGGTTTCCGGGGCGGTGGTGCGGGTCTTTACGCGCGATAACCAGGAGGTGGGGCAGGGATGTACCGACGCATTGGGGCTGCTGTCGTTGCCGGGGGTCTATGAAGGCGAGGACGCGCCGTTTCTGGTTACGGCCTCCACGGGGGCCGACATGACCTATCTCGTGATGGATGATGGTGGCGTGGCCCTGGGAAATCACACGGGACGGCCCTGGCTCGATAGCGGGTACGAGGCCTTTCTCTTTACTGAGCGCGGTGTGTATCGTCCGGCGGAAACAGCGCATGTGTCTGCCGTTATCCGGGAGGTTGCGCGCACGGATCAGGCGGCCTCCTCCAATGGATTCTATGTCTGTCCGCCGAGGTTTCCCGTGGAGCTGTATATGCGCACTCCACAGGGAAAAGAACGGTGCGTGGGCAAGGGGATTCCAGACGAGCTTGGAACCATCACGTTCGAGGTGGCATGGGCCATGTCCGAGCCTACCGGCAACTACCAGTTTATGTTGCGTGTTTCCGGTTCGGAACGCGACATAGGCCATGCCGGGGTGGCTGTGGAAGATTTTGCGCCGCCCACGATTGCCGTTCAGCTCTCTCCGGCCTGCTCCAATCTCACCCAAACGTCGCATTGCCGCGTGCAGGTGCAGGCGAACCGCCTGAGCGGGGAGCCCGCCGGGGGACATCGTGTGGACGCGCAGGTGTTTTATGAGGCGGCTGATTTTACGCATCCCGATTGGGAGGGATACTCGTTTTCTGATGCCATGAAAACATTCTCTTCATCAACCGTGAAACTGGAAACAAAGCGCCTTGATGATGACGGACGGAGTGATTACCTGGTGGAGGCGCCCAGGCAAGGGCGGCCACCTTCCCGTGTACAGGCTGTGCTTCAGGCGACCGTACACGAATTCGGGGGACGGACCGTTTCCGCACGCGCCGGCATCCCGGTCGATGTCTACCCCTTCTATATCGGGATGCGTCAGATCGGTTCCAGGGTGATTCACAACACGGATGTTCCGGCGGTTTTTGATGTGGTCGCGGTGACCCCTGAAGGCGTCTGTATGGAGGGGGAACAAACATTGGCGGTGACCCATTATTCCGTGGAGTGGGTGTCGGCGCTGAAAAGGAGCGGGGACGGTTATGCCTGGGAATCAGAAAAGAGATGTGTTCCGGTGGCGCATGCCGCCCTCATCCTTACCAATGGCGTGGGGCGTTATGAAGGGCTGTTTTCCGGTCAGGGAATGCGGATCGTGCGGATTGCGGAGGTGGAGAGCGATGTGTCGGCTTCCGTGGAGTGTTATGTGGCGGGCGATAATGCGGACTGGATGTCGTGGGGCGGGGACCACCCCGCGCAGATTAAGATGACCTGGGACAAACCCGTCTATCAGCCCGGTGAAACGGCCTTGTTGCGGGTGGTGGCGCCCTTTGCGGGCAAGGCCCTTTTGACGATCGAGTCGGACCGCGTTCTTGCATCCGAACTGATTGCATTCAATGGCAACACCAGGGAGCTGCAGGTGCCGATTACGGAGGACTACTGGCCGAATGTGCAGTGTACGATGGCGTTGATCAAGCCGCTGGTTACCAATGATCCCGGTGCGGTCTATCGCGCGGCTGGACGAATACCGTTGCGAGTGAATTTGCCGGCTACCCATATAAGGACGGCGCTGTATGCGCCGCCAGAGATACGACCGGATTCCGAGGTGACGATTACCGGCTGCCTGTACCGGGCTGATGGGCGTCCGGCGTCCGGCCGGGTTTTCCTGATGGCGGTGGACGAGGCGATCTGCATGTTGACCGGGTTTGGTTTGCCCGATCCGGATGATTTTTTTGCGGCCTGGCGCCTGGCGGCGGTAACGCACTTTGACGTGTATGCCCGGCTGATGCCGATCTGGAGCAGCAACCGGTTCGAGCGGATTTCATCACCGGGCGGGGATGCGGGCAGCCCGTTGAAGTCGCGGCTGAATCCAATCAATGCCCAGCGATTCAAACCGGTATCGCTGTGGGGCGGGCTTCAGCATGTGGACACCAATGGTTGTTTCACCTGGAAGGCGCGCGTGCCGGAATTCAGTGGCTCATTGCGTGTTGTGGCGGTGGCCGTTGATTCCAATGCCTGGGGCGCGGCCCGGACGTCGATATGCGTGAAACGTCCGTTTGATGTGCAGTGCGGGGCGCCGCGTTTCCTGGCCCCGGGTGACCGTTGCCGGGCGCCGTTTCGTGTCCGTGTGGACGAAGGATGGACCCAGGCGGTCGCGGTGAAGGTTTCCTGCGCGGGCCCGATGGCCCTGGGAACGGACGGCGCGCAAACGTTGAGCTGGCGGTGTGACCCTGCGATCGACGGGGTCGGGCACACGCGCATGCTTGACCTCATGGGCGGCGACATTCCCGGGCGGGCGGAGCTTATCCTGGAGGCGCGTTCGGGGGACGAGGTGTATCGTGAGACGATCGAGCTGACAGTGCGCCCGCCGTACGGGTTTACCACCCGGCGTGGGGCCGGGCATGTGGATGCCGGCGGCGACGTGATCATTGAACTGCCGGATGGATGGATAGACGGTACCGGGGAGGGGGCCGTGGCCTGCTGCGGATTGCCGGAACTGACGTATGCCGGGGCGTTGGATTACCTGCTGGAGTATCCGTATGGATGTATCGAGCAGACGGTGTCCAAGACCTTTCCGCTATTGTATCTCGACGCTCGCGTGCCGGTGACGCATTCGCAGAGTGGGCAGGGGGAGTCGGTGGACCTCCTGGTGGTGCAGGGCCTTTGGAAGGTGATAGCCATGCAGCAGGTCTCGGGGGGCTTTGCCTATTGGGCACACTCCACGGATGTCTATCCTTGGGGATCGGTATATGCCACGCACTTGCTGATTGAAGCCGCGGCACGGGGCTTTGATGTGCCGCCCGGCGTACTCGATAACGCGCTGATGTACCTGCAGGGCCTGTTGAGTAATCCCTCGGCCGGCAACGAGTGGGGCGCGTTGCGGTTGTATGCCTGTTACGTCCTCGCGCTGGCGGGGAAGCCGGTAGGCGAGTGGTCATCGTTCTTTTTGCAGCAGTCGGACCTCGGACGGGAAGGGCAGGTGTACCTGGCCGCCACGCTGGCCATGCAGGGACGCGCGGCAGAGGCGATGAACCTGCTGGCGCGCGGAGGCGGGTATGTCCCGGACTTCAAGAGCCAAAGACGCGCGGGCGCGTTATCGTCCGAGGCGCGGATCACGGCCTTCGAGTTGATGACCTGGTTGCGCCTCGATCCCGGCAACGGGGCGATTCCCGTGCTCGCACAAAAATTGCTGGCCGCGCGTGAAAACGGGTGTTGGGCTTCCACCCAGGATAACGCGATGGCGTTGCTGGCACTGGGCAGGTATTACGACCTCATCGCCGGGCAATCGATGGATTTTGAAGCATCGCTGGTTTGTGATAACCGCGCCATGACCTTTGACCGCTTCAGTAGCAATGTGGTCTTTACCTTTCGGGAGTCGTGGCCCGACCATGTGGCCCTCAGCAACGCGGGGCCAGGCACGGTGTACTACTACTGGTCGGCCTCCGGCGTGCCGGTGAGCAACGAGGTGCAGGAGGTTTCCCGGGGTATCCACATTACGCGTGCCTGGTTTGACCAGGAGGGCTTTCCCGTGGAGCCCTCCGCGTTGCGTCGCGGCGATGTGGTGGTGATCGAATGGCGGCTCCGGGTGGAAACGGAATTAAATGACATCGTCATCGAGGATTTGCTGCCGGCCTGTTTCGAGATCGAGCAGGCCGGACTGGCCACCTCGGCGCATATTCCCTGGATGAAAAAACGCGTGAACCTGCCCCTGCGGCATGTGGAGACGCGCGACGACCGGGTGGTCGGATTCACCGGTCCGGTGTGCGGTGAGTATATCTGGTCGTATGTGGTCCGGGTGGTCAGCGCGGGGAATTTCGTATACCCCGCCATACAAGCGGAGGCCATGTACGAACCGGGCTATGCCGGCTGTTCGGGCGGGGGGCGCACACTGGATATCGGCGGACTATGAGCGGGGCGTCCATGAAGGTGCGCGCCACCAGAAACGGTGTTATACTATGTGCCCTGTTTTTGGGTGTTGGCGGGGTTGTGCTGTCGGTTGTGTGGCGCGATGGCAGCCCGCCGGTATTACGGGCCTATCCACGGGCCACGCAGGTGTGTGACCGTTATGGCGCGCCCCTTCGCATAATCCTCGGAGAAACAGGCATGGATTGCCGTCCGGTGGCCCTCGAACAATGCAGTCCGTGGTTGGCCAAGGCCCTGATCGCCGCCGAGGACAAACGGTTCTACCGCCATCGCGGCATTGATTTGTTCGCGATTCTGCGCGCGGTGCTGCTGAATAGTTGGCATGGACGGATCACCTCCGGCGCTTCGACCATCACCACGCAGGTGGTGAAGATGAACCAGCCCGCCTCGCGCACCTGGCGGACCAAACTGCGCGAAGCCCGCGCGGCCTGTCAGCTTGAAACGCGCATGGACAAACCGGCCATCATCGAGCGCTACCTCAATCATGTTTCGCTTGGGGGCGTACGCGTGGGCGTGGAAAGCGCGGCCTTGTATTACTTCGGCAAGCATGCGTCCGACCTGAGCCTGGCGGAAGCCGCCGCGTTGATGGGGTTGCCGCAGGCCCCGTCACGATTGCGTCCGGACCGTCATATCCAACGGACGCATACCCGCCGACATTACGTTCTCGGACAAATGCTCAAATGCGGGATGATAACCGAAGCGCTCTATACCCGCACTGTTTCCGCGCCTGTTGAGATATTTCCCCGGCGAGAGGTTTTCGATGCGCCCCATTTCTGCGACTATATCCTGCAGCAGGAACCAGGCGCTGATATGGTGCGCTCCACGCTGGACAGGAATATACAGCGCACTATCGAGGAGGTGCTCTCGGTTTATCATGCCCGGCTTGCGAGGCAGGGGATACACGGGGCCGCCATCGTGGTAATCGAAGTCGAAAGCGGCGCGGTTCGCGCTATGGTGGGCTCGCCAGATTTTTTTGACGCGGCGCACGACGGACAATACAACTGTGCCGTCGCGCCGCGTTCACCTGGTTCCGCCTTGAAGCCGTTTGTGTATGCCATGGCCTTCGATCAGGCGATATGCATGCCCGGGTCCATGATTCGGGATGAGGCGATGGCCTATCGGCAGTTTGTGCCGGAGAATTATGACCAAACCTTCAGCGGTCAACGTACCGTGCGTGAGGCGCTCGTGCAGTCACTGAATATTCCGGCGGTGAAGGTGCTGGAACGGGTAGGGGTGTGGCCTTTTCTGCAACGCTTGAAATCCCTGGGGATCACGACGTTGACCCGCGGCGCGGACCATTATGGAGTCGGCCTGGCGCTGGGCGGATGCGAAGTTACCCTGCTTGCGTTGTGTAACGCCTATGCCTGCCTGGCGCGTTTGGGCGAATATGCGCCAGTGCGGTTTTGTGAGGAGGAGACCCCGGTTGTTGGGGCGCGGATGTTTTCAAAGGACGCCGCATACATGATGGCGGATATCCTGAAAGACAGTGCGCGGTGGGGCGGGATCGACACTTCGTCATGTCACGCGCCGCTTCCGCTGATCGCATTGAAGACCGGCACCAGCTCCGGGCTGCGCGACGCCTGGTCGGTGGCCTACAATCCCGAATATGTCGTGGGCGTCTGGTTGGGCAATCCAGACGGCGCGCCCTCGGAACACCTGGTGGGGGCGCAAGCTGCCGCTCCGGTGGCAAGGGATATCTTTCGTCATCTGTATCCCGCGGGGGATTCGCCGTGGTACGCCCGACCTGCTTCCGTGGTTCAGCAGTCACGCTGCACAAAAACCGGACGTCTCGCCGGGCGCGCGTGTGAGACCACCTATGAGGACATTGGCTGCACCGGTGGCCAGGTGTGCATGGATTGTGCGGCCGGGCGTGGACGCCATGAGAAAATTCAAATTGTGTCGCCGGCCCCCGGCGCGCAATTCAGGAAAGTTCAGGGGCTGCCGGGCGTTACACAAGACGTGCTGTTGAAAGCGCGCGCGCCCGGCAGCAGGGAGGTGTACTGGTTCATCAACGATATCTTTTATTGTGTGGCGCGCGCCGACGAGGCGGTCTACTGGCCCCTCGAAAAAGGGGCCTGGCGCATCACCTGTTCGACGGATTCGGGCGATGCGATCGTCGAAGTGACGGTAGAAGATGGCTGAGAGGGCGAATCAGGGAATAGCCGCAATGCAGTCGAAAATCAGGAAAGGGCTTTTTTAAGAAGGCGCTGCGCCTTGGCGCTGTCCGCTTTGGGAATAGCGATATAGAAGCGGCATTTCTTTCCGATGGCCATGCCGGAAATGCCGGCCATATTGATCCCCGCATCGCCCAGCGTCTTGGAAATGAGCGTGGAAAGTCCGCGTTTATCCGGGCCGAGGAGGGAAAGATTCACATATTCATTGCTCTTTTGCAATCCGGCCTTGCGCGCCGCGCGCGCCTGGGCTGCGCCGGTGATCGGCGCGATGAAAAAGATCGCTTCGCCCTTTTTTGTCGGGCGGCCGAAGAGAAAATCAAAATTCGTTTTAAGGGATTCCAGCTCTTCCAATTTCTCGGCCATGGCGCCAGCCTTATCCTTGACAATCCCAAACCACACATCCTTTTTAGTCAACTCGTATGCCGCCATAACAATTCGCCTTTCATGGATAAGAATTTGCTTTTCAGACAGCACGGGCGCAACACCCGCTGATACCAGCCTGAAATAGCGTTTTCATCGTGTAAAGGTAAGGTTGGTGGTGGGGATAAGTCAAGAAGAAGAAGAAGAGGTCGGTGTCGGAGCGGTTGTCGGTTGACCGGAATATAAAAAGCACAAAATTATGATAATACTATATTTTGTTGCCATCATTGCTGCATTTCGCTAGCCTCTAAAAAAACGATGTTGGCTAATCTAAATGTTAGGCGAGGTACTCTATGAAAAACATTATTGCTTTCATCTTAGCTGGAGCATCTGCATACTCGTTCTCCTTCGCAGTGGATATCTTTCTCGGGGGATTGCTAGGGATATATCCATCCACAACTGAAATTTTTGTTGCACACAGATGCTCGATCGGACATCTGTGTGCAACAAAATTTATCTGAAATATGTATAAATACAAGCGATAAAGAAGGATATAAAAAGTTAGAAATTCCCAAAAATGATAAAAACGGTTGCATAAGTTCAGAAATCCTTACCTCTTGGAAGTTAAAGTGACACCAAGGTGTTGTCCAGGGCTGGTTTGTCCCGGGGGGCGCTGATCGTAATCGTACTCTTTTGGTCCTCAATGGCCGGGTTAACCAAGTAGCCTTCTGTTGAATCTGAAACGGGTTGGATAATCCAGTCGCTGAGATTAAATCCACGTCGCGCAGCGACAGAACGATAATAGCCGTGGCGCTTTAGCCCACGGATGATATATAACCCATCAGAGATACAGGCCTTGAAAGGCCTGCCTATTATCGGTTATCCCTCGGGATAGGGGGAATGTAAAAACATACGGTTGGTGTAGCCATCTCGGGGCCACCGGCCCCGAGCTAAGATCGTGGTTTCCTCCGGAGGCTGTTTGGTGAGGCCTCTGCGGGCCAAAAAATGGCCATTTTCCAAGCCAAAACGACAGTTTTCGCATTGCTCTGTCCCCACTTTCCTCAAAAAACTCCCCATAGCATGGCGCTCCAATAAGCGCGGCCCGTGGCGGGCGAAAAAGTGGGGGACAGAGAACCAGAAAATCGCCATTTTCCCTCTGGAAAACGTCAAATTTTTCACAACCACTCCCGCTGACGTCCTTTGAAGAATGGGTGCGGGTACATGCTGGCTCGATGGGAATCTCGTCCTCCAGAGTTCCTTGTTGTGCGGTATAGCCAAACCTCCATACTCCGTATGCAACCATTTTATAAAAAATATATTGCCATCCAAAACGAATCGTGTATGTTCCGGGGGTGTTGAAAACAGTATATAAGGTGTGTCGCTGGACAGGATATACGGCCGGAGTGCTTGGTTTGCTGTGCATGGTAGCAGCAAAAAGGGGCGCGCGGCCGGATTATTTGCGAGTTTTGGTTCCATTGCTGCTTCTTGTGATGTTTGGTTCCTTTTTGGTGACCTACGCGCTATATATTGTGGATAGAGTACAAAGAAAGTCCGCGAATCGGACGTCCCCGGCGTTGAAAAGGCAGGAAGAATAAAAAAACTGCGTTTATTACGATAAAGGGGGGTTGACAGGCGCAAGGCCCTTGGCTATTTTCGGCGCTTGTCTTTTCTGGAGTTTAATAAGACGAGTGGTAAATATATAATGAAGACATTTGTTGCAAAAAAAGAAGAAGTAACGCGCAACTGGTATGTGGTGGATGCCACAGATAAGCCGACAGGTCGTCTGGCCGTTGCCATCAGTAATGTGCTTAGAGGCAAAACCAAGCCGACGTACACGCCGAACGTGGATACGGGTGATTTTGTTGTTGTGATCAATGCCGACAAGGTAAAGCTCACGGGTAACAAGGAAGATAAAAAGATTTATCAGGATTTCTCGGGATATCCCGATGGCCTGAAAGAGATGACCGCGCGCACCGTTCGCGCAAAAGACCCGACGCGTATTATTACGCAGGCGGTCCGGGGCATGTTGCCCAAGAATCGGTTGAGTAGATGTACATTTAAGCGGCTGAAGGTGTATGCCGGCGCGGATCATCCCCATGACGCGCAGAATCCGCAGGCACTGGAACTGAAAATCTGAACGAAGGAATAGTATCGTGGCACAACATGTTGTAGAATACGGAGCAACGGGTCGGCGCAAAGAGGCTGTTGCAAGAGTACGCCTTGCATTGGGCGTCGGTAAAACATTCGTCAACGGCAGAGAGTTCAATGAATATTTTCCGGTGGACTCGGTGCGCAATTTTATCGAGGAGCCGCTGGCTATTACAGAGACTCTCAAGCGGTATGATGTAATCGTGAAGGTCGCCGGTGGTGGCTCTATGGGGCAGGCGGGCGCGGTTCGTCACGGTATCGCCCGCGCACTGGTTCAGGCGGACCCCGCGCTGAAAGACCGATTGAAAGCGAATGGTTGTCTGACGCGTGACCCGCGTATGAAAGAACGTAAAAAGTCCGGGCAGCCGGGTGCGCGCAAGCGGTTCCAGTTCTCGAAACGATAAGTATCCCCTTCGCTTTGATGGAAAATTTCAACCCCGGATGCCAAGCTGCATTCGGGGTTGTTTTGTCTTAATCCCATGGATATTCACAAGGGCGAAAGCATAGACATAATGAACACACCAAATGAAATAACCGATACCTACGTTCCCCTGCCGACAGGATTCCGCGCGGCGGGCATCCATGTGGGTGTGAAACCGCCGCCGACGCGGGATATGGCGCTGATTGTCAGTGACACGGATGCCGCGATGGCCGGAACTTTTACCCGCAATAAGGTGACGGCGGCGCCGGTGAAGCTCTGCCGGGAGCGGCTGCTGACCGGAATGGGGCGCGCGATTGTCATGAACAGCGGTATTGCCAATGCCTGCACCGGCCAGGCGGGCCTGGCGGCGGCGCGGCGCATGGCGGCGGTCACGGCGCGCGCGCTGGATGTGCCCGAAGAGCGGGTGTATGTCTGCTCGACGGGCAGCATCGGGAAACCCATGCCCATTGAGATCATCGAGCAGGGCATTCCCGCCCTGGTTGCGGCAGCGGCACAGGATCGCGGATTCGAGGCGGCCCTGGCCATGATGACCACGGATACGCGCCCCAAGTATGTAAGCACGAGTCTTATGGTCGATGGCAAAGGCGTTACCCTCACCGGGTTGGCCAAAGGCGCGGGCATGATTGAGCCGAACATGGCTACCATGTTGTGCTATCTGATGACCGACGCGTGTGTGGATGCGGATGCGTTGCAGACCTGCCTGCGCGATGGGGTGAATCAATCTTTCAACCGGGTCAGCGTGGATGGCGATCAAAGCACCAACGATACCGTCCTGTTCATGGCCAATGGCCTTGCGAAAAACACTATGTTGAATCCGAACCATCCGGATTGGGCGGGCTTCTGCGCCGCGGTCAATGCGGTGACTTTGGAACTGGCCTTGAAAATCGCAAAGGATGGCGAGGGCGCGACCCGGTTTGTGACCGTGCTTGTCAAGGGGGCCGCAAACGATCAGGAGGCCGACATAGCCGCACGGGCCGTCGCGAATTCCATGCTGGTGAAAACCTCGTGGGCCGGCTCGCGGGTCAACTGGGGCCGGGTCATGGATGCCCTGGGCTACAGCGGTGTCCGGATGGATGAAACCCAGGTGGATATTTTTTATGGCGATGTGCAGGCCGTGCGGGACGGCGCGGCGTCCGGCGTTTGCGCCGCGGATATCGAGGCGGTGGCGCTGCGGGATGAATTTTTGTTAACCATTGATCTGCATCAGGATGCGGGAGAAGCGCGTGTATATACGTGCAATTTCACCGAAGAATATGTGCGCATCAATGTGTAGGCAGGCATTGCAACCGGGCGGAAGAAGCCTATAATCGCCCGCTCGTAAACATCATTTTTAAATGGCAAAGGTATGGATAGACAGGCATGCAGCAGGTAATTGAAAAAGCGGCGGTATTGATCGAGGCGTTGCCGTACATACAGCGGTTTCGCGGAGAGACGGTTGTCGTAAAATTTGGTGGAAGCATCATGGAGGATGAGGACGGCGTGGCGTGTATTCTGCGCGATGTGGCGTTCATGGCCTGCGTGGGGATGCATCCGATTATTGTGCACGGCGGGGGCAAGGCGATCTCGCGGAGCATGAAAGAGTCCGGCCTGCCGACCCGCTTTGTGAACGGGTTGCGGGTGACGGATGACGCGACGGTGCGCATTGTCGAGCATGTGCTGAATCACGAGGTGAATCCGAACCTGGTGAATACCCTCGAATCGTTCGCCTGCAAGGCGCGCGGGATTCATGGCGATGATATCATGGCGGTCGTGCCGCACACCGAGAAGGATCCGAAGACGGGCGCGGCCCTGAACTGGGGATATGTCGGCAATGTGACGGAAGTCGATACGGCGCCCATCGAGGCCTACATGCATGCGTCCATTACTCCCGTAATTACCCCGCTCGGGCGCGGCGCCGACAAGCATGTCTATAATGTCAACGCCGACGAAGCGGCGGGGGCGGTCGCGCGCGCCCTCAAGGCGCGTAAACTGGTATTTCTTTCGGATGTGCCCGGATTGCTGGAACATGAGGATGACCCGTCTTCTCTCTTCTCGTCCGTGCGCGTCAGCGAAGTCGACGGCCTGATCAAACGCGGCGTGATTTCCGGCGGGATGCTGCCGAAAATCAAGGGCGCGGTGGAAACGTTGCGGGCCGGCGTGCAAAAAACCCATATTATTGATTCAAGTATGCCCCATTCCCTGTTGTTGGAATTGTTCACCGACAGAGGGGTGGGCACGGAGATAATCGCATGAATAAATCAGATGAAATTATCGCGTTACACAAGCAGTATGTAATGCCCACGTACAGTCCGGGTCCGGTGCTGGTACGGGGCGAGGGCACCCGTGTCTGGGATGCGGACGGCAAGAGCTACCTGGATTTCCTGGCCGGGATTTCCGTGCTGAATG
Organism: Spartobacteria bacterium; assembly: GCA_009929845.1. Lineage (GTDB taxonomy): Bacteria > Verrucomicrobiota > Kiritimatiellia > RZYC01 > RZYC01 > RZZM01. The sequence goes on along the minus strand of RZZM01000079.1, from coordinate 1,451 downwards.
TCGGGCACTGTCATCCGACGGTGGTGGAGGCCATCCGGAAACAAGCCGGGAAGCTGATGCATGTGTCCAATCTGTATTATAATGAAAATCAGCCCCGGTTGGCGGAGATGCTTTCCGCCCGCTCGTTGGGCGGCAAATGTTTTTTCTGCAATTCGGGCGCGGAGGCCAACGAGGCGCTCATCAAGCTGGCGCGGCTGTGGGGGCAGCCCCAGGGCAAGTACGAAGTCATTACCATGAAGAATTCGTTTCATGGCCGGACGTTGGCCACGCTGACTGCCACCGGACAGGACAAGGTGCAGAAGGGGTTTGAACCGCTGCCGCAGGGTTTCGCCTATGCGGAGTTTAATGATCTGGATTCCATCAAGGCCGCGCTCACCGATAAAACGGCGGCGGTGCTGATTGAGGCGATCCAGGGAGAAGGCGGCATCATTCCGGCGGACCCGGCCTTCATGAAGGGGCTGCGCGAACTTTGCACGGAAAAGAAGATACTGATGCTGTGCGATGAAGTGCAGTGCGGGATGGGACGGACCGGCCATTGGTTCGGCTTCCAGGCGTACGATGTTGTGCCGGATGCGATCGCGATGGCCAAGGCCATTGCGGGCGGCATGCCCATGGGCGCGGTCGTCGCCACCCCGGAACTCTCGGACGTGTTTCAGCCGGGACACCACGCGAGCACCTTCGGCGGAACGCCGCTGGCCTGCGCGGCCGCCCTGGCGGTGATTCAGGTCATCGAAGAGGAAAACCTGCTGCATAACGTTTCCGAGATGGGCGCCCTGCTGAAAACCAAACTCGAACAGTTGTCCAGTAAATACAAGGTGATCGAGTCGGTGCGCGGCATGGGCCTCATGGTGGCTATCGTTCTGAATAAGCCCGCGAAAGATTTGTACCCGCGCCTTATGAAACATGGTCTGTTGACCCTGACTGCCGGCGAGAAGGCGATTCGTTTCCTGCCGCCGTTGAATATCACCTCGGGCGATGTGCTCGAGGCGGTGCATATTCTGGATGAAACGCTGGCCGAATGGCAGAAAGAACTCGATACAAAAAAATAACCTGTTGGAGAACGGGCGAAAACGGAGAGAGATGATGAAAGTAGTGTTGGCATATTCCGGCGGATTGGATACATCCGTATTGGTGAAGTGGCTTATCGAAAATTACGATGCCGAGGTGATCACGTTTACGGCGGATGTCGGGCAGCAGGAGGAATTGGACGGGCTGGAAGAAAAAGCGAAGGCGTCGGGCGCCAGCAAGGCGTATGTCGAGGATCTTACCGGGGTCTTTGCCGCTGACTATGTCTATCCGATGCTGCGCGCCGGGGCCGTCTATGAATCAGGCTATCTGCTCGGCACCTCCATCGCCCGCCCGCTGATCGCCCGGCGCATGGTCGAGATCGCCCATGAAAACGGGGCCGAAGCCATCGCCCACGGGGCCACCGGAAAAGGCAACGACCAGGT
>RZZM01000078.1 GCA_009929845.1 Spartobacteria bacterium | reverse complement strand
CATTCACGGCGCGAAACATGCGCGGCTCGCCGTGCGCGGCAGGCTAAAGCCTGTACAACGAACGGGCAGGCTGACGCCTGTACAACAAACCTCTTCCACCGCTTGCGACCGCTTGAGTGTCCGTTTAATTTTCCAAACGCGGCGTCTCTTCGGAAGTGGATACCATCAAAAAAATCGCCGCGATTACTGGCAAATCAATGAAAATCTCGTTCTGCGGCTAACGGTCGAGGTAAGGAGTTCTGAACTTGCGAGTAAAAGTGACATGTACTGCGTTCTGGTCAATTTGACCCCATCTGGAAGCGGAAGGTGGTTCGGCCTTCGTCGGTATTCATCCATATCCAGCACGTTTCCATAGAGCCCAGGCCTTCCAGCCAGGCGCGGATTTCATTGAGCTGTTGGCGTTGCCGCTGACTGTTACCGGCGTCCTCGAACATAAGCTTCAGGGACCAGGCCGCGATGGCGTTACGAATGGCCTTGCCGCCCGACAGCAAATCGAGCCATCCGAATCCGGCGCACAATTCCGGGTCAAACGCCCGGCCCCAGCGCCCGGCCCGGGCCTCGATCAGCGCGGCGGGTTGCTGGTAACGGGCCACCAGCCTCCGCAGCGTCTCCGAGGAACCCGCCAGCAGAAACCAGTCGTCGACAACCGCAAACGCCATGCATTCGCTTGCGTTGAAAAGCGCATAGGCGGTATCCCCCGTGCTCTCGATCACGTAGATCGCATGTTCCCCCACGGGATAGCGCCCCGCGATCAACCCCCATTTATAGGCGGCGTTCAACCGGTCAATGGCGTCTTGCGCGTTTTTGAGCGCGGGCCCGGGTTGCTGCATCTGGATGCCCAGCACTACACCCGGGAGCTTCAGCCCTTTGAACCGCCCGCTGTACTCATCCCCCATCAGCGCGGCCACGACCACACGCGGCTGGGTCGCGGCCGTCAATTCGAGAAGCACCTTGCGCGTTTCCACCGGCAGGATATTCATCCACTCCGTATGCGACATATCCAGCGGAAACACAACGGCGGCCATAGGCAAATCGCCCAGCAACCGTCCCAGCGTATTGGTGTTCAGGGCTGAGAGCGTCACACCGGGTTTGAGCCAGGGGGCCTCGATGCCCACCGACCCGGAAATCGTGTTTGAACCGATATCCGACAGCGCGTAGGTGCAGGCGGGCCAGTCCGCATCGGGGGGCAGCCGTATCCAGCCGCGGTCCAGTTCATCGGACGGGGCTTTCATCCACGCCACAAAAGGTTTCACGCCAAACGAAGTGCGACCGTCATAGGTATCGAGGACGTACTGGATGGTCGAGGCATGCGGTGACATGCACCCGATCATACCCCCTTCCACAAAGGCAAAGTACAGCGGATACGGGAAGTCCCACTTGCGCGTATCATAACGCCAGAGAGCGTGTCCTTCGTGTTGGCCGATACGGGTCAGCCGCCTGTCTTTAATCCAGGGCATCAGCCACCGGTAACGCAGGCTCCGCCCGCCCAGCCAGGTGGTGATAATCCAGGTGTCGTCCTGTCCGAAGGCATGCGCGGGGACGTTGGCGACCACCACCTCATCCGAAAACAGTTTTTGCATCCAGAACCGTAGGTCCGGGTCCTGCGACAGGTCGTCCAGTTCCTCCGGGGCCGCCCCCAGGGAGATAACCAGGCTGCGCGTAAGCGGGTTCTGAAGGAAGGTATCCCACCGCGCCGCCACGTCCCGGCTTACACTGATGTATTCCGCTTCCACCGGAATGGCCGCGTAGAGGCTGTGCGGATGATCCGGCACAAAACACAACCACCACCCAGTCACGACAAGGGCCAGGCAGAGGATCAACCAGAATGCAAACCGGGCGCGCGTCATGCGCCGGCCTCGAACGAACCGATAAGGGCATCGACGCCGGAAAGCTGATGGCGCTCGATATAGGCCGCTATGCCGTCGATAACACGCGGCGCCGTAGACGGATCGGTGAAATTAGCGGTCCCCACGGCCACAGCCGTCGCGCCGGCAATCATGAATTCCAGGGCATCCTTCGTATCCATGATGCCGCCCATACCAACAATCGGGATACGCACGGTCCGGGCCGCGTCCCACACGAGTTTGACCCCCACATGGTGAATGGCCGGGCCCGTCAGGCCGCCGATCACATTGGCGATGCGGGGTTTGCGCGTCTCGACATCAATCGCCAACGCGGGCAACGAATTGATCAGCGAGATCGCGTCCGACCCGCAGGCCTCTGCCGCCGCCGCGAACCCCCGGATATCGGACACATTCGGCGAGAGCTTGGTAATCAACGGCAGGCGCGTCGCCTTGCGCACCGCCGACACGACCCGTTTCAGGGAATCCAAATTCGTCCCGAAGGCCATCCCGCCCTCCTTGATATTCGGGCAGGACACATTCAACTCCAGCCCGGCCACCCCCTCGACATCATTGAACCGCTCGGCCACCCCCACATATTCCTCCAGGGATTTTCCCCAGATATTGACGATCACCGGCACCTCATACCCACGCAAAAACGGCATATACTTTTTGACGAACCCGTCAAACCCCGGATTCTGCAACCCGATGGCATTGATCAGGCCGCCGGGCACCTCGGTCATCCGGGGGATGGGATTGCCCGGCGTTTCCTTCAGCGAAATGCCCTTCACCACCAGCGCGCCGAGCTGATTGAGGTCAACCAAATCGGCATATTCCGGTCCGTACCCGAAGGTTCCCGAGGCCACCATGACCGGATTCTTCATGCGTATCCCGCCGATATTTACCGCCATCGAAGTCATATTTCCTCTTTCATCGGTCTATCCGTCACCCCGTTCACTCCCAGATTACTTCGCGACACTCGAAAACCGGACCTTCCTTGCAGATGCGCGCCCAGGTGGGTCCATCGGATTCATCACGCACCTTCTGCACACAGGCCAGACACGCGCCCACCCCACAGCCCATGTTTCGATCCAGTGAAATCCAGGCGGTCCAGGAGCCCCCGATGGCCCGTTCGGCCACCGCCTTGAGCATACCCATCGGACCACACGCGAAAAATTCCGGCGCGGCGCCCTCCATACCGGCGACATACGCGTCCATCACCTCCGTCACCCGCCCCCGCGTGCCGCGGGACCCATCCTCCGTCGCAACCCGGACCTCCCAGCCAATCCGCTCAAAATCCGCCACGCACAGGATATCTTTTCCCGTAGCGCCCCCCACCATGACCACGCCCTTTTTGGGCGCCCGTTCAGCCACCAGGTAGAGCGCCGCCATCCCATATCCGCCGGCCACCAGGACCGGCAGCTTTTCTGGATTGACCGGCGGAAACCCGCGTCCAAGCGGTCCCAGGATATCCAGCGCGGCATCCGCGGGAAGTTCACTCAACGACTGCGTGCCCTCACCCACCCGCTTATAAAGGATGGAAAGCAAGCCGTCCCCGGCCCTGAAGACACTGAACGGCCGGCGCAGCACGAGGTCGTTGCGTCCGGGTATCCGGACATGAACAAACTGTCCCGGCTGCACAAGGGGCGCGACCACGCGGGAAGCCAGCTCCAATAGAAAGTAGTCACCCTCAACGGGTGTGTTCGACACCATATGTACCTGTTCCTGTTGCATAGTGCCTGACCTCATACGGCAATGCGCGCCGGGGTTCAAGATTTAAAGGCCCGAATCCGCAAAAAGCATATTATGTGAAAAATTTTGAATTTCATACTTGCAATGAAAACAGCGATGCATATTCTATGCGTGCATTTTGGAACAAGATGCGGTGTTCTTTGGAAAAAGCGGATTGGAAAAACCGGCGGATATAGTGGCAAGCCGGGGGCGTAGCTCAATTGGTTAGAGTACCAGACTGTCGATCTGGTTGTTGCGGGTTCGAGTCCCGTCGCTCCCGCCACTCTATCCGCCGATTTCTTGGGGTGCCGTTGAAACAAGATGGGAAACCCACCAGACCGGCATACATATCCGGGTATATTTTTTGCATATAAAAATGTCTCGTTGCTAGACATTGACTTCTCTCATTTCCGCATTTATGTTGCCCTCGTGACAACACAAAAAACACCAAAGACAAAAAACAGACGCGCTTTTAGCCACTTTGCAAAAAGCAATGGCTTATCAGTTTATTGAGGTATGGCAGTGGATATACTTTTTATTCATCCGGGCAACCAGCGGCGGATTTATCAGGATTTGGCCAACCAGTATACAGCGATAGCAACGCCGTCCTGGACGACGTTGCTTGCGGGCGGGGTGCGCGAGCAGGATATATCGGCGACAATTTATGATGTGAATGTGGAGGGGTGGGATGAAAAAACACCGCGGGAGCTGTATGAAAAATTCAACCCGGATCTGACCGTGATTCTGGTGTATGGGCATACGCCTTCGGCATCTACGCAGACCATGCCCGCGGCCCTGATGATAACGCGTGACATCAAATCATATAATCACGACATTGTTCTTGCGATGGGCGGCCTGCATCCGTCGGCGCTGCCTGAACGAACCCTTAGGGAATGCGAGGCGGATTATGTAATACAAGGCGAGGGTCTTTACACGATTCCTGCGCTTTATCGCTACCTTAAGGGCAAAACGGCAATCAAAAACGTCCCGGGATTGTGGTATTGGGATGGGGATGATGTCGCGCATACTGCTCCGGCGGGTGTTTGTATGAATCTGGACGAGGAACTGCCGGGTTACACCTGGGATTTACTGCCGGACCTCTCGCGCTACCGCGCCCACAACATGCATTGTTTCCAGGATTTTGATAAAAGCCAGCGCGATGATTTTGCGGATGTTCGCTCCAATTATGTGGCGCTCAATACGTCGTTGGGGTGTCCTTACAACTGCCATTACTGCTGTATCAACGCCCTGTTCGGCAAACCGGGCATCCGGTACTGGTCGGTGGAGCGGGTTATGGAGTGGTTCGATGAACTGCACCGTCGCGGCGTACGTCATATCAGGCTGGATGATGAGCTGTTCATTTTATCACCCAAACGGGTTGAGGCGATATGTGATCGCCTGATTGACCGTGGCTATGATTTCAACCTGTGGGTTTATGGGCGCGTGGATACCATCCGTCCAGGCATACTGAAGAAAATGAAACTAGCGGGATTCAACTGGATTTGCCTGGGCATTGAGTCAGCGAATGAAAAGGTTCGTAACGATGTGAATAAGAAGATCAGCCGCGATGTGCCGGAGGTCGTCAAGATGATCCAGGAACATGGTATTTATGTGCTGGGAAATTATATTTTTGGCCTTCCCGAGGATGATATGGCGACCATGGAGGAAACACTGCAGCAGGCAATGAGTATCAACTGTGAGTTTGCGAATTTCTACGTGGCGCTTCCATATCCCGGGTCAGGTCTCTACGACGACGCAATGCGTGATGGGCTGCGATACGATGACTGGGCGGCGTTTTCGCAGCATTCCTATGAAACCTCACCTTTGCCCACGCGGTATCTTGCGCCTCGTGAAGTGCTGGCATTTCGTGACGAGGCGTTCATAAGGTACCATGAAAATAATTGTTATTTGTCATTGGTTGAGAGGCGATTCAGCAGTAAGGTTCGCTCTCACATTGAGGAAATGCTTAAGGTGAAAATAAGGCGGCGCCTGCTGGAAGAATGATATGGCAGGCGCTGGAAATTCATAGTGATGGGAGATGGTATTATGGTAAACTTCATAGATCGATTACAGGCGAAGTCGTACGAAGTGCGAACCAGAGTTCTGGAGACCTGTATTAAAGCAGGCACGGGGCATGTGACATCGTGTATGTCATGCACAGAGATTCTCGTGGCCCTCTACTACGGTGGGTTACTCCGCTTTGACCCGGAGGACGAGACCTGGCAGGAACGTGACCGTTTCTTTCTGAGCAAAGGACAGGCGAGTCCACTTCTTTATACAATTCTTGCGGATTGCGGTTTTTATGATGTTTCTCAGCTTGAAATGTTTGCGCAGGACAATGGAATGTTCGGCGTGCATCTGCAAAAGTCTGTTCCTGGCGTGGAGATAACCTGCGGCTCGCTGGGCCAGGGGTTCGGTATGGCGGCCGGCGTGGCGTTGGCGGCGAAGATGAACCGCGAAAACTATCTGATTTATTCGTTGCTGGGCGATGGGGAGTGTTACGAGGGAGCCATCTGGGAAACGGCCATGTTTGCTTCCCACAACCGCCTGAATAATCTTGTGGCAATTATTGACAGGAACGGACTTTGCGTAACAGACTTTACGGAGAATATTGTCGCGTTGGAGCCACTTGATGAACGCTGGGAATCGTTTGGCTGGGATGTGATTCGTGTCAATGGGCACTCCCTGGAGGAGCTGATGCTCGCACTGGGGGATGCGCGTTCGCGCCGGTCAACCCGTCCGTTGTGTGTGATTGCCGATACGGTAAAAGGGCAGGGCATCGACTCGCTGTCGAATATCCCTTTGTGGCACGGATTAGCGCCCAAGGGCACTGATGCCGAAAAGGCGCGTCAGGAATTAAAAAGGAGATATGAAAATGGATAATATTGCTTTGCGAGATGCTTTCTGGAACCGGATTTTTGAGATTGCCCAAACGAACACTGACATCATCGTTGTTTCCGCGGATATGGGCGCCCCGGCGCTGGATCAGTTTCGGCGGTACTGCCCTGATCAGTTTGTTAATGTGGGGATCGCCGAGCAGAATGGACTTGTTCTTTCCGCGGGCATGGCGATGGAAGGAAAACATTGTTTTCTGTATGGCATTGCGCCATTTGTCACGTTTCGCTGCCTGGAACAAATTCGCGTTTCCTGTTCGCTTATGGATATTCCCGTAACCATTGTTGGCGTAGGGGTTGGTTTCGGCTATGATGAGTCGGGCCCGACTCATCACCTTATCGAGGATATCGCGATTATGCGCTCCATGCCAAACATGACGATTCATAATGTGACGGACAATGTGATGGCCGCTGCCGTGGCGCAGGAGTCCTGTGGAATGAAGAGCGCAAACTACGTTCGTCTGGACCGTCAGGTGCTGCCTGCTGTCTATGAAAAGGACGCCGATTTTTCGACGGGTTTTGCCGTGCTTCGCGAGGGGGAGCAGGGCTATATAATCGGAGAAGGCGCCATGACACATCAGGCGCTTGCGCTGGCGGAGGCGTTGGCGGAGCGGGGCATTTCGATGGGCGTCATTGATATGTACCGCATTACCTGCGAAGAAGCGGCGTTCGTTGCGTTAGTCAAGGACTGTGACCGGTTGATTACAATCGAAGAACATTTCCTTGCGGGAGGAATGGGCTCGTATGTCCTGGAGTTGCTTAACGATTCAGGGGTGATGCTTCCGGTCAAGCGACTGGGCCTTTCGCATGAGAAGGGCTACAGCTATACATACGGCGGGCGCCACAAGATTCATGAATATTACGGGATAGATATGCCCACAATTTTGGCCAAGGCTGAAGATTTCATGAAGTAACGTTAGGGCGGGCGGATGTATGTTCGACGGCGTCGCCTGCTTCCCAGGCCTGGAGTTCGTCAAGGGATTTTCCTTTGGGCTCGATGCGCAGGAGGCAGGTGACGAGAAGTCCGAACGAGGCGCAGCCGGCCACTATGAACATGGTCCCGCTGAGGCCCAGGTGTTGATTGGCCTGCATGAGGGGCAGTCCGAGGGCGCCTTCCAGGAACGGCGTGACATGCCAGTCAGCGTAGTTTTTGCCATGGTCTACCTTTATTCCAGGGGGGGGCGCCCATTGTCAGTCATCCGCGCCGAACCACTCCCGTAACACGGGCGGGGGCCATTCAGGCGGCGCGAGAGTGGGTTTGATACCGCGCGCGGCAATCAGCACAATCAGTCCGGCGATGCGGTTCCACCCGAATACCGCCACATCGTAGATGGGGATAAGCAGGATGAGCAGGCAGCCCCAGAATACACGTTTGGGGGCCTTGTTCATCCACACGGCAAAGGTCCACATGATCACGGGAATGGCCATGGTGTAATGGTGCTCGAAAACAATGGGCGACACAAAAAAGCTCATGGTTATCGTGTCGATTGCCTGTTCATTGAACCAGGCGGAGCGTATCCACGCCCGGTCGCCTTCCCCGGACTTCAGGCAGACGCGAACGGCGATTTCGCGCCGGATGATGCGCGCCAGCATCCAGCCCACGGCCAGCGCCTCGAACACGAGGGTAAGCTGCCGGTCGTAGTGAGTCATGCCGAAAGGCTTCAGCATATTCTTGGCGATGCCGTGCATGCTGTTGTCCCTGAAATACGAGCCCCAGCGCGGATTTTGAATCTGTTCGAGGAAGTTGGTCCACAGCGCTATATTGGTCCCCTTGATCTCGATGAGAAAGATAGCGATGGTAAAGACGCCGGTCCAGATAATCACCCGCCAGCGCCTGGTCAAGAGCAACGGAAGGCCCAGGATGGCGGGGTACAACTTCACATGGAACCCCAACGCCAGGGAGAAGCCGGCGATCCAGGGCGCCCGGTCGCGCAACAGGAGAACGCCCAGCAGCGAGGTAACCATCCAGAGATTGGGCTGCTGGTAATAGAGCAGCCGGTACAGCGGCACATTAAAGAGGACCAGTCCGAACGAGCATGCCGCGGCGGCCCGGCGGGTCAACCGCAAATCACGGCCAAAGAAATAGGTCAGCCAGAATGTCAGGATCGTCATCAGGAATTGACTGCTCTGGTAGAAATAAAACACCAACGGCTTGATATGACGGGTATACTTTCCGAACCAGGCCTGCAAGATGTCGTGGGTCACGGCCAGGGTCTGGGCCATCAGGGGCGGATACCAGTAGTTTGGTTTTATTTCGGTCTGATAGGGATGCCCGAGGGTCATATGCGACTCCATCCCGTTCATCCAGCATCTGAAATCATATGTCGGCTGGAAGTACTGGAAAAGGGTCAGGTAAAAGCCCGCCAGCAGCAGGCAGGCAAACAGCGGGTACAACAGGCTTTTTTGGGCGCGGCACAGGGGATACCAGAGCGCCCCGATGCCCAGCAGCGCGAGCATGTGCGTGAACGAGAACAGCTCCATGAGCTGGTACTTTCTTTCGGAATAACCGACCACGGGCAGATCCATATAAAACATCTGCGCGGCGGCGAAATCAGCCGCCAGCCAGAGCCCGTAGCTCACCAGTAGACGCCACCCCCACTGCTTCCACGGCACATCCGCTCTTGTTTTCATTATGCCTTCATCCATTTTCAACACGCCTTTTTCATTCCCTGAAGTTGACAGGGTGCCTAATTCATCCATAGATTAACCAACATCATACATGAACAACATTTCATTTCTGAGAGCGATAGCGAAAAACAAGACACAATGCAAATAAATCTTCCAAGCCTGGACGGGACCGAGAACATCACCGCCGTATGCATGCGGCCAGACCGATACACCCGGCTGTATGAGGCGCTCACCTGTGACACGCCGGTCATCGCCCGGGGCGGTGGGCTGAGCTACTGCAACGCCGGCGCGGGCCGGGGTTGCCGGACGGTCGTCAGCACCTGTTTCGACCGCATTCTCGCGTTTGACGCCGAAAAGAGGTTACTGACCGTTGAACCGGGCATGCGGCTTGGCGACCTGTTTGAGTTTGCCGTACGCCACGGCCTGTATTTCCCGGTGCTGCCGGGGCATCCCTCCATCACGGTCGGCGGTTGCGCCGGCTTCAACGTGCACGGGAAAACGCAGCACAACGTGGGCCATTTCATTGATTATGTGGAGCGGTTCACGCTTTTCCACCCAGACCACGGGGAAATCACCTGCAGCCGGACGGACCACGAATCACTCTTCCGGCTCACCATCGGCGGCTTCGGCCTTACCGGCTACATCACGAATATCACGTTGCGGCTGATTCCGCTCAAGGGCCGGAGCGTCCTCTTCCAGAAACGGTTTGTCGCCAATCTGAAGGAAGCGGTCGAGGTCATGAAGCAGCTCAGCGAGAAAGTGGATGTCCTTTACTCCTGGAACAACCTGAACAAGACCGGCGACGCCTTCGGGGAGGGCATCGTCTTCTCCGAACAGTTCATCGATGAAGAGACATCGGCGCGGGACAAACCCTTTCATCTTTTTACGCCGGATATGCGTTCGGTCCTGCGCTTCAATTTTTATTACCGGCCCAGTGCCCACATGGAATGCGCCGTCTACTACAACATGGAACGACTGACCGGCGTCGAGAAACGCTGCGCGCTCAAGGCCACGGCCTTTCCCATTCACGGCAAGGAAATCTACTACCTGCTTTTCGGCAAACAGGGACTGCGCGAGTACCAGATGCTCATCCCGCACGATGAATGGGCGGGTGCCCTCGACGACCTGCGCGCGCTCATGAACCGGATGAAAATGCCGCTAACCCTGGGCTCAATGAAGTTTTTTACCGGCGCGCAGGACCTGCTGAACTATCGCGGCGACGGCATCTGCCTGGTACTCGACGTTCCCGCAAACAGGAATTCCGTCGAGTATTTCAACAAGCTTGATGAAATCGTGATCGCGCACAAGGGCGTGGTCAACCTTTCCAAGGACAGCCGCCTCACCGCCGGCACAGTCGCGACGATGTTCCCGGAATATGAACGCTTCAAAAACGAGCTGAACGAATTTGACCCCAAAAAACGCTTCAATTCAGCGTTAAGGATGCGGATAGATGTCTGACAAAAAAACAGCGGTGGTAATCGGTGCGAGTTCAGGTGTCGGACGGGCCATGGCCCGCGAGCTGGCGTATCGGGGATACCGCCTGGTACTCGTGGCGCGTGACCGGGCGGAGCTGGATATCCTGGCCGGAGACCTGCGCATCCGCGCGAAGGTCGAAGCAGTGGTCAGCCCCCTAGACCTGGCGGCCGCAACCACTTCCGGCATTCAGGAATTCGTGGCCCGGTGCGCGGCGGACCATCCCGCCATTGAGCGCGTGGCGATTACCGCCGGACAGGTTTCCGATGATGACCAGGGCCCCACCCCGCTGCCCCTGCTGGAATCAATCGTAAAGACCAATTACCTCGCCGTCATCGAACTGGTGGCCGGGTTTGCCCGGCACATGGAACAGCACGCGGGCGGAACCATCGCGGTCTGCTCCAGCATTGCCGCGGCGACGCCCCGGGGACGCAACACCGTGTACTCATCGGCCAAGGCCGGCCTGGAGACCTATTGTCGCGGCCTGCAGCACCACTATCGTGACACACCGGTGCGTATACAGGCTTTTGCGCTGGGGTACGTGGACACCGCCATGAGCTTCGGCCAGAAACTGCTCTTCCCGGCGGCCTCCGCCGAAGACACGGCCCGCTATATGGCCGACAAAATGAGCACGGATTTCCGGGTGGGGTTTTATCCCCGATTCTGGCGGCCCATCGTCATGGTCCTTGCACACCTTCCGTGGGGCGTCTACAAGCGGATGAAATTCTAGCCGGACTACTCGTCCATCAGGTTGATGCGCTGGGTCTCCGGCGCTTTCACTCGTTTCCTGGGCGGCTTCGCTTTTTCGGCAATCAGGATGGGTTTGCCCTCCCGCGGATGCTCATGGCCCTGCAAAGGCTCGAACAGAATGCCATCATCGCCCGGATAAGGCTCGCGATGGTCATGGCGCAGGAAGAGGATATCCTCGGGAATGCCCTTGGGAAAGGCCTCGCAATGCTCGCCGCACTCCGGCCCCTGGTAATGAACACAATACAGACATTGAAACACAGAACGCATCTACCGGCTTCTCCTCGTCATCCATACATCATTTGTCTTCACGGCCACATAGTACAACGCCCGCAACACACAGCTCAAATGAAAACGCACACTTTTGTTCATCACGGAAAATTGATGGGCTATGTGGGGCCATTTCGCGCAACTTCTCAAATAGTCATCCTGTCTAAAAGAAACTGTTATTGAGAATCCGGTGCTTGCCGACGATTTTTCCTTTGCGCGCGCAACCCTGCGGACGCTGCAGCCTAAAGCCTGGACAACGAGCCGTTTTTCGCTGTGCGAAAAGACAATTGCGCCGTTCGTTGTACGGGCTTTAGCCCGCCGCGCACACCGAGCCGCGCACGAACAGGAAAACAGCGATTTTCTCGCTGAATCTGCAAAAATGAGCTGTTTTTTGTTCTTTTGGTCGTTTTTATGCTCTATTCCGCAGGCGGCGTCCAAGCAGCCGGGAGGGTCATTGTCCTCAATGACCAGCGTGCGCAAGGGGCGTTCTTGTCCCTGTTTTCAGGGTACAAACACACAAGGCCGGTTTCCGCGCCCTGCGCTGAAACCGGCAAAACCACTGAACAAAGCCTACGTATCACCTTTTATGCAAGGATTCAACGTGGAGAGGGATGCGTCGGCCTGGTCGGCCGGGTCCGTTCTACTTCTTCGTATTCTCTTTGAGGCGCTTTTTGCGCCGCAATCGAGCTTTCTGTTTTACTCTTTTTCTTAATTGTTGTCCCATGGGTGAAGTGTGTAGCAAAGCGGGGACGTCCGGGTCAACGTAAATGTGAAAAAAGTGGAAGAAAATTATCAAGGGCCTTCCATTTCGGCCATGCGGGTGCGGTAAGCGGCGGTCTCGAGTGCCATGAGTTCCTGGATTTGTCCGTGCGAAAGGAACCGCGGGTTGCCGGCCAGGCTGGCGGCCACGAAGGACTTGGCGGCGTCTTCCGCGACGCAACAACGGAAATACGCCTGCTTCATGCTGCGCCCGAGGGCGACAACCCCGTGGTTCATCATAAAAATGGTCTCGTGCTGCAGGGCCGCTTCGGTTACGGCATCCGCAAGGTTCCGGCTGCCAGTGATGATATAGGGCACGGTGGTGATGCCGCCCAGGTCGTTGACGACCTCGGCAAACATGGGACGAATATCCGCGTCGCTGGTAATCACACCGGAAGCCCAAGGGGAATGGGTATGAAAAATGGCGTTTACATCCGGGCGCGCGCGATAGATGCCAAGGTGAAGAGGCAATTCGGAAGAGGGCTTGAAGCGGCCTTCGATTACCGCGCCGCAGGCCAAATCCACACAGGTCATGTCGCGGCCGCGCAACTCTTCCATCGCCAACCCGCTGGGTTTTATCCAGAGAAAGCGGCCATCCCGGGCGCTGATGTTTCCACCGGCGCCCGCCGTCAGTCCGCGCGCGGCAATACGCTGTCCGTATCCCGCCAGTTCCTGTCGTATAATGGCCATCCCTGAGTGTCCTCCGCAGGCAGCGCTCAGACGGAACCGCGCTCGACCCAGCGCACCGCTTCACGCATGAGCTGGGCGCCGTCGTCCACGCGCAATTTCTTCTTGATATGTGTCCTGTGCACTTCCACCGTTTTGGCGCTCAGCCCCAGCTTCTCGGCGATCCGCTGGGAAGAGAGACCGTGCCCCATCAAATCAAACACCTCGCGTTCGCGGTCGCTGAGGGCCTCGACGGAGGGCTTCGCATCCTCCACCTCTTCGGTCTGTCCAACATACTGCTTCAACATACGTTCCTGCATGGCCCCGCTGATGCACAGCTCGCCCTGAAGCACCTTGCGGATGCCGTCCACAACCGACTCATCCGCCTGTTCCTTCATGATATAGCCCTTGGCGCCCGCGCGCAGGGCGCGTTCGGCGTAGAGCGATTCATCATGCATCGACAGCACCAGGGAGGGCAAGCCGCCGAATTTCTCCTGCACTTCCTTGACCAGCGCCAGGCCGCTGGACTCCTTCAGGCAAATATCCGCCAGCAGGATGTCCGGCCTGGTCCGCGCGATCATTTCGAGCGCCTCCTCATGGGTGGCGGCCTCGCCGCACACCACCAGATCAGGGGCGCGGTTAATCAACTGCCCCAATCCATGCCGGACAATCGGATGGTCATCGACAATAAATACTTTCTTCTTGGCCTCTGTTTCATTCATGTCGGCATCATGCCGCAGCGCGCGGCAGGAATCAAGGCATGATTGATACTGAGCGACATGAATCGTTGCTCATTTGAAAGCATCCCGTCTCGGCGTAAAAATATACACACCGGGTATCCCGCCTGACAGGCGGGATACCGTCGCCCGTATTTCAGGCTCTAGCCTTCGCCCAGCCTGCCGCTATAGGCTGATATCGCGTGTCGGGAGCGGATAGAGTACGTTGTTGGTCCACACGATAGACTGCGACGCGCCCTGGGTATCGATAATGAACGCGTTATTGGGATTCAGCGCATTGGTCGGGACCAGCGGGAACGACGGCGAGGGATGGCCATAGCGCCAGGCGCCGTTCTTGTCACGCCAGATATAGCGACCGCTCTGTTGCTGATTATCCCAGACCATCAGCAGATCCATGCTGCCCGGCCATGGGAATTCCAGGGGGCTGGCCCGGAACCCGGCCTCCACCAGGCCCAACTGGGCCGGATGCGTGTAGCGGGGCTGGTTGTAGCCCACAAAGCTGTACGCGTTTGGAGGAATGTTCACCTGGCGCGAAGGCTCATTGGTCGGCAGCTGGCCGATCAGATAGATGGATTGCGCAATCTGGTTGGTCGGGATTTCAATCAGAATGCCCTCGTTCATCGGTATCCGCTTGTTGTCCGCGACGCCAGCCCCGCCAATGCCCGCATAGTACCAGACGCCGTCGGCGCCCATGAATATTTCATTGGTGGCTACTTGAGAAAGAGTCTTCTCATACCATGAGATATGGGTGGAGTTCGGGTCGCCCGCGCTGGTGCCGCCCGGCAGGTTGGTGCCGACGACAAAGGCTACCGTATCGGTATCCGGCGTAAACGGGAACTGGACCCAGTTTTGTCCCGGATGGAGGGTAAACTTGCGCATCCCATAGATTTCTACACTGGCGATACGTGGATCGCGGTTTGTCCGCCAGCGGTCCACCTGCGCCGCGCGATAGAAGCGGGTATAACCTTCGGGGATGGACGTGATGGTGGTGTCCAGCAGGAAACTGTTGGTTACTGTGTCCATCCATTTCCAACGGTTGGTTGTCAACTCGGTAAAGTTATAGGCGTCCTGATAGATCACATCGTACGGGCGGTCCACGACCCCTTCCGTATCATGCGCCGTCCAACCGATCTTTCCGCTGTTGGCCAGAGCCACGCCCTGGGTCATGAAGAAGCCCGCAAAATAGTGCGTTACCGACGTCGACAAAACGCTGATATTCCCGGCCACATCCTCTCCGGCGATGGCAAAGGTATATTCCAGTCCGAAGATGAAGTTCGAGAGCACCACCGAGTCCGTGGTCATCTCGCCCAGCGACACGTTCCCGCTGTTGTGCGACGAGAAATAGGGATCGTTGGTGGTCGGATCGCGGGCGTCTTCGGTATAGTACACGCGGTAGCTCCGCCATGGCGAGAGGTTCGCGCCGCCGGCGTCCAGGCAGGCGTCCCAGCGCAACTCAACCTCGGTGGTCTCATCCGGCCCGTCGTATTCCACGATATTGAGCACCTGGTCAGGCGCCGTAGCATCGTACATGATGGTGAAGTTGGTCACCCCGCTCATCAACTGGTCGCCGGGTCGGTCGTTGTCGTCGTCCACGACATAGAGCCACACCGTGTTGGACCCTTCCGCGGCGTTGGTATAGGACGCCCCGAAGGTGCCGGACGGGGTGATGATATCCACCTCAATGCTCACATTATCCCAGTACCCGGAGCAGGCCAGCCGGGTGGCGTTGTTACCGATGCCCACAGAGGCCAGGACGTATTCGGTATTGGCCGGCATATTGGTCCCGATCACCGTGAAGTTCGACCAGGTCCCGCCGGTGTCAATGCCGTATCCGGGCCGTCCGTTGAAGCCGTCATCGTACTCATTGGCCACCGGCACCGCGATGACATTGCTGCTGGCGTCGCAGAATTCCATCTTGAGGAAGGCGCAACAGTAATCACCAAGGGCCCCGCTACTCAGGTCCCCCATGAAGGAGCCGGAGAAGGTGACGCGGCCGGGATAGTCGTTAGAGTTCCCGATGGGGACGTAGTTCTGGATCAGGGAATAGCGGGGCGTTCCATTCGGACGGGTCCCCGCGTCGCAGATGGTCATCATCGAGTTGGTGCCGGTCTCCGCCTGTGCGTTGCTGTACCGACCGCGCGAGCCGTCGCTGCCGCGGTTCCACCACCCGTGGGTGTTGTCATAGACCAGTTCCTGGCTCTCACCGTTGCCGATCTCGAACCCTCCGTTGAACACGTCGTTGGTGATGGTGTTGGTGATGGATGAACCCGCCATGGGGGTTCCGTCATTAATCAGCGGCGAGTCATTGGTGTAAACCCGGTAGCCGTCCACCGCTATGCCCGTATCATCGATCGCGGGGTCCCAGGTGAAGAGGAAATCATTCACGTTGGTCCATCCGGTGATGGTGGCCACCAGGTTGGAGGGGGCCACCGGATCGGTGGTGTCGTCATCAATTACCGTAAACACATTGGTCCAGACATTGAAATCGGAACTCTTCGAGGTGTAGGACCGGTCATCAAACCGGTCGTCGTCCATATCCTGGGCCGACCAGGTAACGGACCAGACGCCGGTGGCGACATTGGTGTAATCCACCGCGCCGCCCCAGGTTTTCCAGGCTTCAAGGACCGTGCCGTTGGTCAGGCTATTGAAGTTTTCGAAGGTGTCACTGCTTCGGCCCACGGCCCCATCCGGCGAATTCAGGTCATAGTCGGGCATCCACCCCAGCATGTAGTTGGTCAGAATCCCGCTCGGATCCTCATAGGTGATCTTGACCCCATAGTTGCCGACGCGCAACTGGCCATCGGTGACGTAGTTGGTCAGGTTGGCCGGGCTCCAGTTGATCTCCAACTGCTGGGCGGTCGGCCCGTTGGTGTCGTCGTCAATCACTTGCAGATAGCCGAACAG
>RZZM01000439.1 GCA_009929845.1 Spartobacteria bacterium | reverse complement strand
GTCGGCATGGGCAAACGGCACCTCGAAGCGCTCCCGCGCCTCGCGGAACGCCTGCCGGGTCAGGGCGTCGGTGTTCCAGGCATAGCCGGTCACAAGCTCGGTGTCGTTGCGACAGGGCCTGATGCGGTGAATGGTGACGAAGGCCGTCGGTGCCGTTTGCTGTGCAATGGTCAAGTGTCTTTTCATCTTTCCTGCGCAAGACCCGGCACCAGGGCCGGGTCTTGCTGGTTTGCGAACGTAACAACGTTCCAAAAGGAAATAATACGCCTATGCGACCAATGATATACTGTAGTCTTTAATTTATGCTAAAACTTTCCACGGCAACGCGGAATCACATTCCCTCATCTTCTTGCGCATACTTCCGCAATGGGGACAAGCGCCTTTCGATTGTCGAAAGGCGCTTGTCCAATTCGACGAACCGATCTTCTATCCTTTTCTGTCCGGCCTCAAGGCTGCGGAGATATGCCAGCATGACCTCTTGGGCTCTGTCCGTTTCCATTGTTCCTCCCCGATATTTCCGCCAAACATGACGGTGCCAACTCTCAGCTCTTCTCGCAAAACAGAAAAACGATATAGGGCGGACGGTTGTCGATCGCATCGCCGGGCATGCCGGTACCCTCGGCAAAGAACGTACCGCCAGGAACTAGGGCCGGATTGATCGGCCTCATGTCTTTCCGGAAGGGCGTATCGGTTTCAGACAGGATGATCTCGGCGGCACCCCCTGTTTCTCCGATATTTGCGTAATCTGCTCCGAAACCGACAATGAAGCGGTTCGCCGCGTCCGGGACGGGATTCCATCCTTGCGGACAGGCGTTCAGATTGAAAGCCATAACAGCGCCGGGCGGGATGAAACTTCCGAAGGCGGTCACCGCCCGTACAGTCACCATATCGTCATAAAGATTTGCATTGTCCGCGGTTCCGGTCAGCAGCGAAGAACGAAACGTCGCATCGTCGTTGCAGTTCTCTTCCTCCAGCGTCCCGGCATTACATGGGATCGGCGCGCCGCCGAGAGTCGGGACCGCGCCACCTGCATTCTTGCCATGGCTGACAAGAACATAGTGAGCGACGCCGGGTACAGGGAAATTCACAAGAGGATTTCCGGCACCGTCATTGACAAAGATTCCGCCTTCGTTGCGGTTGTACGTTCCCTGGGATGCCTGCGTCATAGTGACCGCATAGGTGAACCGTCCGCCCCAGGCGTCCGACATATACTCGTCGGGGATATTGAGGGTCCGCACCGGCACAGCCCCGATACGCACAGGGCGACCGTCGCGCCCTAACGCCGTCAGGGTGTCTCCGGCGTCGGCGGGGGCTGTACAGTCCGTGTCGATCTCAACTCCGTATTGTGCGGTGTCTGAGGCGACTGCGCGCCTCGCCGGACACGGATAGCGCCCGTTAAGGTTCAGAAAAAGCTGCACGGCCTCGTCAATCGTCGCAAGCCTGTCGCGCGTCGTCTTAAGCTCTGCCTGCTTGATGTACACCGAAAGCATGAAAGATGATCCCGCCAGAAGAAGCCCGCCGATAATGGTAACGAACGCGAGTTCCAACAGCGTGAAGCCAGCTCCGGTGTTTCGTCGCACATTCGCTCTTTCCTCTACTCTTCGCATTCCTGCCCCCCTTGCATTTCTGCTTTTACCTGTTGTTCATATTTGTCTTTCATAATATAACTAAACCATAATACAGACAAACCCATAAGAAATTATAAAGCAATGACTCATGGCTCCTGCGAGCGCGGCATATCACTTATTGCGACGGCGATGATAATAATAGTCGGGGGATTCTTCATGATCGCTGGTGTGCAGCTCTATGAAATCTGGCAGGTGCGCGATAACGCGAGCGGCACGGATCGGAAGCTCGCCCGGATACAGGAAGGGCTTGAGCAGTTTCTCGTGGAAAACGGGCGCTATCCTTGCCCGGCCCCTCTGGATGCGCCACTCGACACACCGGAGTTCGGCGTGGAAGTCAGCGATAATTGCGGGGCGGCAGGCGATGTTCCGGGCACGTTTCGCGCTCCCGGACGTGACGGACGTATGGTACGGACGGGCGCTGTGCCGGTACGCACGCTTGGCGTTGCCGACAGCCTGTCGTTCGATGCGTACAAAAAGCGCTTCGTCTATGCGGTTACGGAGGAGTATGCGGGACCGGACATCGAGGTTGATGCGAACAACGGAGCCATTGCGATTGTGGATGGCAACGACAACAACGCTACAGCGACACCCGGCAATATCGTCCAGGTCGTCTACAGCATGGGGAGCGACGATAACGGGGCCTACACCGTCAGCGGCGCTTTGTTGCAGCCGTGCGATAGCGGCGGATTATCGGGGGAAAACTGCGACTTCGACACGGATGCCACATTCCGCAATACAATTACAAAGTCGCGCAACTATAACGATCCCTTCGTTCACAAACTGACCTATGCTCCCGCTCGGCACGTAATAACCTGCCTCGAAACCGGCGTGCCAGTCCCGGCGAAGGTAGCCTACCTGGTCGATACCAGTGGAAGCATGGCATTAGCGGAGCCCGCAAAGTCCAGTGCATCCAGTGGCCAATGCCCCGCCAGCATGCCGGGATGTTCACGCATTGACGTGGCGCGTTGGGCCATGAGAAGAGCGGTTCCGGCACGGCTCGCTTATAACGCCGAGCTGGCCTCCGCGCCAGGGTCCACGGCCATAACGGGATTCGTCGGATATAACAATGTGGCTACTGTTCTGGCAAACCTCGGTGATCCTACATTCGACGATCCCACTCAACCCGGGTACACGCCGCCGGAGCATGACGAGATCAGTGGTCGGCTGGAGAACAAGCTCCAGGGGATGTGTCCTGATGGAAGCACTCCTCTGGGAATACATATTGAGGCGCTCGCCGAGACCATTGGAGATGGAGAAGACGGCAGGCCCAACAAAATCGTTGTGATTTCCGATGGACTAAGTAACAACGGGAAGAACCCCATCGCTGCCGCACAACACATTCGCATTCGCTATCCCAACCTGCAGGTCGATATCATCGACGTGTTTGGCAACCCCCCCCTAATGGATATCGCGACTTTGACAGGTGGCCAATACTATGCCACGACCAATCCCGATGAGCTGCTGGAAGCGCTCTACTCAGCGACAGGAGTATGCGGCACGAGCGTTTCTCCCGCCGCTCCTGTCGACAGGCATGGTTGCGGCAGTGCGGGAGGATGGTGGAACTAAAATGCGAAACCTCCTACGCGCCGGGATACCCGCACCCTGCTCCGCTCTGTAGACACGAACAAAAGGATTTTCAACCATGCCGACCGTGAAACAGCCCGTCTTGAGCGCATTGGCGCTCGGTCTTCTTGTCTGCTCATCTCCAGCGTTCGCGGATGAAGTCGCGCGTTCGGAGTCCGCACCTCCAACGGAAATTGTGACCGATCAGGAGCGGGGCACCGTGACCATCGTCATCGACGGCAAGCCGGTCATGCAGATCGATGCGAACGGCCTTCAGGTCGTCGGCGATGTGACCTATGGCGGCATGCTGACAGACGCTGGCCGGGAGCACGTTGCCAAAACAATCGCGGGAGGCGACGATGCGCGGTAGTCATTCGCTGAGGGCGGCGCTTCTGTGCGCCGCGCTGTCATCATTTCCCTTTTCCGCGATCGCGCAGCTTGCCGG
>RZZM01000077.1 GCA_009929845.1 Spartobacteria bacterium | reverse complement strand
ATCGACGGATGGGAGGATTACATTCTCTATCTCCTTGACGGGCGCAATAATAAGGTGTTGATCACAGGCTCCACATCAAAGTTGCTCAAGGGAGATATCGCATCCGGTTTGCGGGGAAAGAACTTTTCCCGCGAATTGCTCCCGTTCTCGTTCAGTGAGTTTGCCCGGCATTACCAGGTTGAGACGGATACCGTCTCGAGCGGCGGGGTGACTCGCTTGATGAAGTTGCTGCAGCAGTACATTCGACAGGGCGGATTCCCCGGACTGCTCGATCTACCCCCTGAACTGCACGGTGACCTGTTGGAAAGCTACTGGGACACCATGGTTCTTCGAGACATCATTGAAGCTCATCCCGATGACAATATCAATATCGTCGCGTTCTCACGGTTCTCTCACGCCTTGTTGGCCCGGACGGCCTGTCCGGTAACGGTGAACAAGATCATTGTCAACCTGCGCCGGGACGGCGTCCGGTTCTCGGCGGAGACCCTGTACAAGTATATGCAGTATCTCCAGGAAGCCTACATGCTGTTTTCCGTCGAGTTTTTCTCAAAGTCGGAGAAGGTGCGAAGTCAGAATTACCGGAAGATCTACGCCGTAGACTGGGCATTGGCTGATGCGATCGTTTCCGCCGAGGGACTCGATCCAACGAGGCAGTTTGAGAACCTCATCTACCTCGAACTTCGACGGAGGCTCTACGACATTTCATACTATCGTACCAGGCAGGGATACGAAGTTGATTTCGTGGCCGTGAGAAAGCGCGGTCGTTCCACGGACAGAGAACTCTATCAGGTATGCTACGCTATGGACGACCCTGATGTGCGGGAGCGGGAACTCAGGGCGATCTCCCTGGCTGCCGCCCACCTGAAGGCCACCAGGAACTTCATCATCACTTTCAGCAGTAAAGAGACCATCGACATCGACGGAATCATCGTGGAAGTGCTTCCTGCCTGGAAGTGGCTGCTGAATCCCGCATAACTGATGCGGCTGAGTTTTCCTATGATGCTGACGGCTAATGCCCAAATGCTCATGCCCCTGTTCACACGCACTCTTTTTCTCGCCGATCAAGCCGGAGGTTGCTCCGCGAGGATGGGCGGGTTGAAGGCCCGACGTCGTAGCCCAGAGCAAGCGAAGCGCCGCCCTGGGTTGGGAAGAAGATGAATGGAAGCCTGAAGGGCTTCCTCAATGCCCACCACCGGACGCGGATTGAAGTGCCCCTTCAGGACACCATGAACGTGTTGCCCTGGTCTTGTTTGTCCCGGGGCGCACTGATTTTAATCGTACTCGATCCATCCCCAATCCTTGCGGAGCAGCCGCCGCCGGGAGGGTCATTGTCCTCAATGACCAGCGTGTGCATGGGGCGGTGCGAGGCATTGACGCCCGCCGGTTAGTCGCTGAGACAGCGCTCCTCCCGCTTGAGTGTCAGTCTTATTTTTCAAACTCAGTATCGCTGCGGAGTCGGATGAATCAAAAAATCACCGCGCTTACTGGCGATAATTTTCCCAATGATTGGAAAAAACACGTATAAAACTTCCAATGATTGGAAAAACAGCCGAAATTATTTCCAAGCATTGGAAACTTTTTTTTGGGGTGTGGGCGTGACTTCTCAAAATTTTTTTTTGCCACGGATGGGCGCGGATAAACGCGGACTTGTCACGCCAGAGGAACGTAGGCGGATGAAATACTCAAAGGCTGCACTTGGCGCATTCGCTATTCGCGAATATCGAATACAACCAATCTGCCGGACGGCTCCACTTGCCGCACAGAAAGATGTCGCACTGTACGTATGGCTTGTCTTGGCCGACGCGCTCTGTGGCGCAGGACGCGCAAGGGAACGTGAACTGGCGGAAAAGATCGTGCGCGAGCGACTGGAGTATCATGCGCCCCGTTAATCTGGAAGTCATTTTAGGTGATACTTTTTTTGCTATCCCTGGTAGTAGGTCTTCCAATATGATCAATACCGGTTCGATAGGGCATCATTCTTTTTACACAATGCTCAGCAGTATGACGGATTTTTTCTGCAAGCCCAATTACGTTACAGGACGCTACAATCTTCTTTAGTTTTAAGTCAATTCTGATGCTGCCATTAGGGGACGGGAACATATGACAATGATTTCTGAATGATAAATTCGCCGTTTCTTATTTTGTCCCGGATCGATGCCCCGTGATAGTTGTCAAAAAAAACTTTAAAGCTCCGATCAAAAAAATGATTAATATGAACATCATTATCTACAAATATACTGTACTTGGAATTTGGAAACAGCAAAGAAAATTTTACCTTTAATAATCCCCCGGTATTGGGCGGAACAGCAAGAAACAGTAATCCACTTGGTGCCAAGACGCTAAGAACGTCTTTTAAAAGAAAGTCAGGGTTAGGTACATGTTCTAATACATTGTCCATTATTATAAGATCGAATTTCCGGTCAAAATCGCCGGAATTGAAAAACGTATTTTTGATGTTTAGATTGAAATGCGATTTTCCATGTTCTGCGGCAAACGGATTCGGCTCAACACCAAAACAAGATAACCCTGTTTTTTGCCCCTGCTTCATTGATATCCCAATTCCGCACCCAATATCAAGCAGTGTTTTTGCAGAAGGATGGCATTGGATGAGATTAGAGATTGTCTCATAGGCGCGTTGTGCATAATGGTGTTGTTTTGCTACATGCCATTCGTAATCAGATTGCAACTGAACTTCACATTCAGTATAATCTGGCCTTTGAAACAAAGTGTGGCAATGCTTGCATCGGAAAAGTGGATGATATCGTAGTGTTCGGGAACCCTTTAAGGTGCGTACATAACGTATATTTTTTGAACAGCAGAAAACGCAACTAGAAATTATTTTTTTCATTGTTTGTTTATAACGACCATCTGACATACCATATATTTGTAATACTTTGCATCGGAGCAAAAAAACTTTAAAATAAGTCAACACTCTGTCTACAAGGTAATATTTTTGCCAACATTTAGCGTTTTATCCATAGTTGTTTTGCGAGTCATGTGCGAAAGACTACTACAATCACGCGGGACAACGCAAAGATAAATTGTGGATCAAATGATGTTGGACGGAGCAGGCTTCGCTCGTTGAGCTTCGCCTGCCACAGACCGCGCTTTGCCAAGGGTACAGCGCACCACGGGCCGCGCTTATTGGGGCACCATGCTATGGGGTGTTACTCTGCTTGTTTTGGTGGCCGCGTGGTCGCAGCCGTGGATCCCTTTCCTGACTATGATGTGGAACAGGTGATGATGTATGCGAATGGCTAAATGTTCGTTACGGGGAGGGTTTGTTGCATTTCACATTTGACCGTGTTGCCGCGCCATCAAGGCGTTTCGGGACAAACCCCAAACCACCCCGAGGGCATCTTGTACTTTTTCTTGACTCATTCCCCCTTAATCTTTTAGTTTTCACCTATTAATAGGTTCTTTCAGGCCAGTGTCAGCGCAGCGTGTGCCCGTGCCATTACGGGAAGCGACAATACCTTTTCCATTGCGGGTTGGTTCTATCCTGTAAGTGACAAGCAGTCCAGATTATACATTCATCGAGCGGACTATCGGGATATCCAGTTGATCTGGTCCCACGCACATGACACTTGCTTGCAGTGGAGCATTAATAAGGATTCCGGTGGAGATGATGACCATCAAGTAAGCAGTTCACCGCTTTCCCTGAACCAGTGGGTGCATTTTGTAGCCACGTATGACGGCACGAACCAATGCCTCTATATCAATGGTGTTTTAGTGGACTCGGCAACATGGTCGGGGCCGGTGAGTTGGAGCACGGCCTTCATCGCGGAAGGGATTGGCGGTCATTCAGGAACCGGTCAGGATCGATTTAAGGGTATTATTGATGATTTCCGTATTTATGATGCCGCTTTAAGTGCTGACGATATTGCACTCCTGACAGGGATGGTTGCCTGGTGGCGTTTCGATGAAGATAGTGGAGGGGTTGCTGGTGACAGTACTGGAAATGGTCATACCGGAATTGTCCATGGAGCTGTATGGACTAATTGTACTGCGCCGGTTGATGGTGGCAGCAATGCTCTTTCCTTTTCCGGCTCTAGCTATGTTGATGTAGGTTCCTCACGGGCCTTAACTGGAATAGTGAATGAGTTCAGCATTTCTGCCTGGATATATCCCACCAGTGATAACCAGTCACGCATTTATATTCATCGCGCGCACTATCGCGATGTCCAATTTATTTGGTCTCATTCACATGATCAAAAGGTTCGGTGGGCAATAAACGAGGATTCGGATACTGACGATGACCATGTTCTCATTAGTGAGGTGTTACCTTTAAATTCATGGACTCATATTATTGGCAGCTACGATGGTTCTGTACAGCGCCTCTTTATAAACGGGGAACAAGCGGCTAGTTCTGAATGGGTTGGTGATGTTAACTGGGGTTCAGATTTTATCGCTGAAGGTATCGGTGGACACTCTGCTACAACTTCAGATCGATTCGAGGGCCTGATTGATGAAGTTATCATCTGTAATTATTCAACGCTTCCGTGGCAAAATTTATCTCCAATTGCTGCCTTAACTGCTACTCCTGCAAGTGGTGTTGCTCCGTTAAGAGTCATTCTTGATGCATCCGATTCCATGGATCCGGATGGGGAGGTTGCCAAATGTGAGTTTGATCCAGATGGCGATGGCGTGGTCGATGCCGTGACTGAAGGTGCAGGAGAAATCGCTTTTACCTATGATCGGCCTGGCGATTACGTTCCATCTGTTTGTGTATATGACTCACAAGGTAACACAACGGTCACAAACTGCGGTGTTTCAGTTCTCGGATCAGCACCAACGGCCGCTATATCAGCACTTCCTTCTTCAGGACCGATCCCCTTAAGCGTCAGTTTCTCAGCTACAGGTTCAACGGCATCCACCTATGCGACTATCGTGGGCTATGAATGGGATGTTGACGGTGATGGTGTCTTTGACCTGGCGGGAACCAATGCCGTTGCAACGTGGATCTACCGCATGCCGGCAACGAATACCGTGATGCTGAGAGTAACGGATGATGCAGGTTTGTCGGATACAGCAATCACTACAGTTACTGCTGTACAGGCTCTGTCTCCACCGACTGTGACGCTTGTTGGCAGCTACTCCGATGGGGCTGCTCCATTAACAGTGCCTTTTACTGCAACAGCGAGCGATAACGGAAGTATTGTTGAATATCGATGGGACTTCCTGGGTGACGGGCTTATCGATCTTGTAGGCTCTTCTGCATCAGAGAGCTATACGTATACTGAAGTAGGCCACTATACCCCTACGGTAACAGTTATTGATGACACAGGGCTTTCTGGTATGGGCTCTACGACAGTGGACATTATTACACCGGCATTACTGAAAACCTGGATTACTACGCCACAGCATGGGTGGCATGTGTGGGGTAACCTTGTTACTGTGCATGCACACGCAGCGCCGGGAAGTCAAGTGGGGTCAGTCCAGTTGCAGTATAAGTTGACGGCGGGATCAACCTGGTCAGATCTTGGTTCTGCTTTCACTCCGCCGCCGAACTCGTATAAGGCAACGTGGGATGTCACCGGATTGAATGATGGCGCGGACTACGATCTTCGTTCGCTGGCGACGGCCACGGACGGCTCTGTTGTAACTTCTGTTGTGATTACAGTTGCCGTGGATTCAAATGCAGGTAATGGGAACGTAGGCAAAAAGGAGACGCTAACCAATGGCGTCCATCGTGCTGAACAGACCTGTACGACACAGGAGACCACTGTTGTGTCTATTTCAGACGGGACAGAAGTGAAGGTGGTTTCCGGTACAGCATTAGGTGATACGGAGGTTTATGTAGAGTTACGTGGGGCCAACACAAACTCAGTGAACGGTGCGGCTGTGGGGCGAACATCTGTCGATAGGAATATTGATGTTACCTTCGCCACATCCGAACAGCCGAAGAAGCTGATACGAATGGTCATGCCGTACGACGACGATGATGATGACGGGTTGGTGGACAGCACTCAAATTGATGAGAAGAGTTTGGTGGCATGCCGGTATGACCCTGTTGCCGGAGAATGGGGGTATGCGTTGGAATCAACTGTTGATACCAAAGGTAATCGTGTTCTCGTTACCACCCACCATCTTTCCGAGTTCGGGCTGTTCGGAAGCTTGAACGTCTTGAGCGCAGATAGAGGTTCCTCGCTGATGGCCTCACCCGCCGGTTTCGACGATAATACCTCTCCCTATAACTTAATCGATGGAAACCTTGTGACCTATTGGCGGAGTGAAACACCGCCTCCCTCACAGGCTGTTTTTGTGTTCCAGTTTGCTGATGAAGATACGGCAGTGATCAGTGATTTTGCACTCTATAATTATGGTGAGGCTGGAATTGGAGAGAATCGGTATAGTCGAAACTTTGAGATCGATGTTTCAATGAATGGCACAGACTATGTCGTTATTACGAACGCAGTTCTATTGGCTCAGGAGAACGCGCAGCAGTTTAATGTGGGATCAATCACATGTCGGTATTTGAGGCTCAGTATTACCAATGGATATGATACGAATGCCTGGGAACTTGCAGAGGTTGAAACAATTGGTACTCTTACATACGACGTTGATGGAGACTTGTTGGCTGACCGTTGGGAGATCGCAAACTTTAACACGCTTGATCGTGACGGGAGTGGAGACTATGACGATGATGGACTTTCTGACAGTACTGAACAGTCGTTAGAAACTAAGCCAGGAGATGTTGATACGGATGATGACGGTGTTTCTGACTATGATGAGGTAGTAGCCGGAACCAGCCCAATCAATGATAATGACGTTTTGTGCCTTACCGGTGACCTTGCGGCCAGTGCTGGAGCTTCCCTGAATATCAGTTGGCCAACAACAGTAGGGCGTATTTACTATCTTCAAGTATATACAAGTATCGAAGCAGAAGTGACTAATATCTTCCAAACAACGGGAACAGGCTGGATTAGGAACTATTCAGTTACTAATATGGAGTCACCTTTAAACTTCTATCGTATAACGGTTGAACAGCCATAGAGGAAGTATAGAAAAATGTGCACATCCTTGTGAAATTCAAGGACGGGGATGGCCTGGTGGGATGGCCTGACGGACATTGTTTTTGGTTGACACCCACCTTTTCCGCATCTAGGCTGCCTCCAAGATAATACGTAAAGAGACGAATGTACGGGTTTGTGAATGCGCCGGGCGTGAGGAGTATCTTGGCAGGTTATCAGCTCAAGGAGAGTTACTGTAATTAGCCATAAAGGGGTCGAATATGAATGCCAGGTTGGGATTGGAAAATCGGGGTTTCTTGTTGGGTTTTTTTTGTGTTGGTGGGGTGCTCCTTTTGTCGGCCCTGCCGGGCGTGGCGGCAACGCGCTATGTCTGGACCAATAGTCCCGCGCCGGCCGCACCCTATACCAACTGGCATACCGCGGCCCGTACGATGCAGGCCGCTATCGATATGGCGCAGCCCAGCGATGTGGTCCTGGTCACCAACGGCGTGTATGATGCCGGCGGGGCGTATGCCGCCGGCTTGACCAACCGGATATGCGTGACCACCGCCATCACCGTGCGCAGCGTCAACGGGCCGGATGTGACGACCATCAAAGGCCAGGGCCCTGTCGGCAGCACCGCCATTCGCTGCGCCTACCTGTGCGAGGGGGCGACACTGGCCGGCTTCACGTTGACCAATGGCGCCACGCGCGATTCAGGGTATTCATGGGACGAATCGGGATATGGAGGTGGCGTGTATGCCGCGGGAGCTATGGCCATGGTGTCCAATTGTATCATAACGGGAAACTCGGCTGACTGGTACGGCGGCGGGGCGTACGGGGGCACGCTGAACAACTGCACGCTGACGGGCAACTCGGTGTTTGTTGGCGGCGGGGCGTACGATGGCACGCTGAACAACTGCACGCTGACGGGCAACTCGGCTGGTTCTGGCGCCGGGGCGGGCGCATGCACGCTGAACAACTGCACGCTGACGGGCAACTCGGCGTACTACGGCGGCGGGGCGTACCAGGGCACGCTGAACAACTGCACGCTGAGGGGCAACTCGGCGGACGACGACGGCGGCGGGGCGCGCGGTGGTACGCTGAACAACTGCATCGTGTACTACAATGATGCGCCTGTCGGCCCCAATCATTATGATTGTACATTCTCCAATTCCTGCACCACGCCGCATCCGGGGGGCACGGGGAATTTCACCAATGCTCCACAGCTCGCCGGCGCGAACAATCCTCACCTTCTGCCGAGTTCCCCTTGCATCGATGCCGGGGTAGGCGCCTATGCCCAGGGCGCGGTGGACATCGACGGCGAGCCGCGCACCAATGGGCCGTCCGTGGACGTGGGGTGCGACGAGCGATGGGCCGCGAACCTGACCGGGACCTTGTGCGTTGCGATTCAAGCCCTGCAAGGCACAAATACGGTTGTTGGCTATCCGCTCGCTTTTGAAGCTGATATCGTCGGGAAACCTTCGGCCTCGGCCTGGTCTTTCGGGGACGGAACCGCGACCTCGAATCTTTTTGCGGTGCAGCACGCCTTTGCCGCCACCGGCGTGTATGACGTGATTCTGCGGGTCACGAATCTGGAGTGCAGTGCCTCGGCGACCGTTTCGGTTCAGGTTATCAGCGGGGCATCCGCGACCTGGTATGTCAAGCCGACGGGTAACGACGCCTGGCCAGGGCGGAGTTGGGCAGAAGCCAAAGCTACAATTCAGGGCGCGGTCGATGGAGCAAACAGTTTTGCCGGCGCCGTGGTTATCGTCACCAACGGCGTGTATGACGCCGGCGGGGCGTATGCCGCCGGATTGACCAACCGGATATGCGTGACCAACTCAATCACCGTGCGCAGCGTCAACGGGCCGGAAGTGACGACCATCAAAGGCCAGGGCCCTGTCGGCAGCACCGCCATTCGCTGCGCCTACCTGTGCGAGGGGGCGACACTGGCCGGCTTCACGTTGACCAACGGCGCCACGCGCGCTTCATTCAACGAATCGGGATCTGGAGGCGGAGTATATGCCGCGGGGGCCATGGCCGTGGTTTCCAATTGTATCATAACGGGCAACTCGGCCTACGACATCGGCGGCGGGGCGTACGATGGCACGCTTTACAACAGCACGCTGACGGGCAACTCGGCGTCCGCCGGCGGCGGGGCGTACGATGGCACGCTTTACAACAGCACGCTGACGGACAACTTGGTTCACTGGGGTGGCGGGTCGTATAATAGCACGCTGAATAACTGTACGCTGACGGGCAACTCGGCGAACTATGGCGCCGGCGGGGCTCGCGGGGGCACGCTGAACAACTGCACGCTGACGGGCAACTCGGCGGGCAACGACGGCGGCGGGGCGTACGACGGCACGCTGAACAACTGCACGCTGATGGGCAACTCGGCGGACTACGGCGGCGGGGCGCGCGCATGCACGTTGAACAACTGCATTGTCTGGTCCAATACAGCTTCTTCAGGAATGAATCTTTATTCAGCAACCGCACGCTTCTGTTGTTCGCCGGATGTTCTAGCCGGCATCGACGGCAACATCACGAACAATCCGCAATTTGTTGACTGGGTTGCCCTGGATTTGCGGCTCCAGGCCGGATCGCCGTGCATTGATGCCGGGACAAACCTGGTGGATGTGACGGATGATATCGAGGGAACCCCCCGTCCGTTGGACGGCGACAACGACGGCATCGCGCGCACGGACATGGGGGCGTACGAATATATCAATGCACTCGCCGACTCGGACGGCGACTGGCTGGCGGACACCAACGAGCTGGCCATCGGCCTGGATCCGACCGTTGCGGATATGGACGGCGACGCCATGAGCGACGGCGCGGAAATCATGGCCGGCACCGATCCGCTGGACGCCGATTCCTTCCTGGGCATGTTTGCGGGTGGGCCGATTGCCGGTGCGGTCACGGGCATTGTGGTGCGATGGTCGTCGGTGCCCGACAAGCGCTACCATCTGGTGCGCCGCACGAACCTGGTGGCGGGCCTTCCGGTGACGATGCTGACCAACGTGCCGGCCGTTGCGCCAATGAACACGGTCACTGATACGACCGCCACGGCCGGAATGTATTTTTACTGGGTTGAACTCGCGCCGTAGTCCTGCCAGAGAACGGGTACGCGAATGCTTGGTTGCTGGGGCAGGGTTGTATTTACCTGCACGAAGTCGTTTGTTAATCCCGCGGTCAAATTGAAGTTGGATACAGATACCTTGTATAGATTCTGGCCAACCCCTGTGATTTCGGATTTAAAGGTGTCCGATGAGGGAGCGACGCTGGTTACAACGAAGTTCACAAAGTCCGAACGGACAAAAAAATCATACGTTGCATGCTCGGCGATGGACCTGTCCACCGCAATGCTGTCTGGATTGACTTCGATCGGATGTACTACCTGGGCCGTTACAGGAATTGTTAACTTTTCTTCTTTCTTTTCATAAACCGTGGTCAGCGTTACAACACTTTCCAGAGTGCCCGTCGGCATCGGGGGGTGGGTCGTCAGCAGGATGCGGAACTGATTGGATGCCGCTCCACGGAAATACCATGGGACGATATGGTCGGATGATGATTCAATATTCTTTATGCGGGGTATACGGTCAGGAATGAATGTAACGAGTCCCCAATTGCTTACCGTCATATGGGTGGAGATACGACCCAAATCATACTGGGCCGGTGAAAGGTGAAAATTTGCGTGTACGTCTGCCTGGCCTTCTAATGCAAGCACTGGGGTGCGGGGATCATTTGACTTCACCGTGATCAACCGTTTGGAAGGACCCATGATACTGGCTGTTTTCAGCTTCATTTCGACAAATACGGTTTCTCCAAACATCACGTTTGTAAAAGATATGGTAGGAGGACGGCAACGGCAGTTCGATATTTGATCTGGACGAATAATTTCCAGGGTAAGAGGTTCCAGCCCCGCATTGTATACCTCGAAAGAGTGTACAACATCGTGCTCATTATCCACCACGCCAAAATTATGTGTTCGTTCCTGACACACCAGGAAGGGCATTGAATCTTCCCGCTCTGTTTCCGTGGCCAGCGAAACGCCTGTCACGCAACACAAGACCCCAAGCCCTGTTAACAACCTCTTTTTTGCCATCCGGCCACAATGTTTTAGTTTCATGGCGGAAAGCTAGTGATTAAGGGGTAAAAGGTCAACTGGAAAATACGATCGCATAGTCTGCAATCGAACTAACAACAATGCCCCCAATGCTCATGCCCCTGTTCACACAAGGTATTACAGAGGCGGCATGACATGACAGCCTTTGGGCGGAGACGCAAAAACGCTGATAGTTCAACATTTTTAGGCGCTTAATTAATTATGGTATGCGGCCATAAAGATGGTTAATCCAGTACTGCGGCAGGGTGGGGGTTGCATTTTCCCAGCCCCAGTGAATAACGGTTGGCATCCCAGATTCTCCTAAGCGAACATACCACATGCCCTGGTCCTGATGATATACAGCGATATCCGTCGTTCCGTCACCATTGTAATCTGCCGGTACAGGAATTGTGCTCCGCCATCCCCACTGAATGGTTGAATAACCTTGCTGGGTTGCCCATATATACCACATGCCGAAATCAGGCCAATAGACCGCGAAATCTGTTTTGCCGTCACCATCATAGTCCCCGGGTACAGGCCAGGTGGCCCCCCACCCCCAATCACAGATTAATGTAGATTGATCACTGCTTTTGAAAATGTACCAACGGCCTGCACTATCATAGACGGCCAGATCAGTTTTGCCGTCGCCATCATAGTCTCCGGGAACGGGCATGCTGTCCCCCCATCCCCAGTGAAATACTTCATGAGCATCATCACTACTTCTTACAATATGCCAGACTCCATCATATTTTCCATAAGCGGCAATATCGCTCCGGCCATCGCCATCATAGTCTGCCGGTACGGGTATGTCTGTTTTATCCCATGTGCAATGCTTCCAGTACCCGTTATATATATCATGCAGTATATACCACCACCCGGAGTCCTTGTAGAAAGCAGAAATGTTGGGCGTATCAAGTCCTTCGATATTCAGCGCCATGGGGCATCCATACGCATTGTCCTGTGTGGGCACTTCCGCCAGCATAATGGCGTCTGATGAGCTTTTTGAGATATATAATGCGCCGCTGGGCATATAATAAACCGCAAAATCAGCTTTCCCATCGCCATCGTAGTCACCCATGGTGTGCTGTGTGGATATTTCATTTGTTGTTTCTTTTACCTGTAATTGAACGGTAGACAAGGTTCCGGCTGATTGAACTGTATAGCGCCCGTCAGCCGGTTGCATAACGGTCAAGGATGCTCCATTGCGCGTAACCAGGATTTTTACCTGATCTCCTTCGCGGGCACCGTTGGATTGGTCGGCTTCATCAAACATGGGGATGTCAACCTTGTAGTAGCCGGAATCATTAAGACCTGTTGATTCTGCTGCGGGGATGTATTCCGAACCATCGGCATGAACGATTTTGAATTTGTATACTTCCACGGCGCTTGCATCCACTTGTACCCCATTAAAGATTAATGTACCGCCGATGCGGCACGGCATGGGGATGACTCCAAAGCAGGAAGCTGTAAGCAAACCTGAAAGCAGGAAAAATTTATATACAGTGCTGTTTTTCATGATGTCGTCCTCTCTTCAATTAAATAGCAGATTAGTTTTGTTTATCAGGCAGTCTAGTAAATAGCTTAGCTTCTGGATTTACGTATCTACGTACAGCCGTCACGTTGCCGGGAGTATGTTCATAGCTCATATTGTTTATGTCCACCACTTGGCCATTTCTGATTTCAAAAACGGTCCACAATGTTCCGCTTGAGTGACTGGGAACGCGATATGTTTTAAATACTTCACTGCCACGCACAATTTGCACCAGGGCATCGGATTCACTCAGGGCATCGCTCGGACTACTGTTACGATTTGAAAAATCATGAACCGAATAACGGTATGTACCCGCTATGGTTTGAGGTATGGTTACTGTTTCAGGGCCATAACTGTCGACATCGTCTCTATCCAACGTGCAGTCCGTTCCTTGTATGATCTCTCCCGCATAAGGAAAATACAGGTGAAAACGGGTACTGGAACCCTCTATTGGTCCTGTGAGGTGGGCGTCCAGGTCACTTGGATTTTCTCCCCAGGTCAGAATGATCCGCCAATTATTATCGGAGAATATTGGTGAAAGGGCGGTATTCTGTTGGGGGGCATTCTCGCCACCGCGGCACAGGACTACCAATGTTCCTTTGATATAGCCGTTCGCATTGATCTCAGCGGTATAATAGCCGGGCTGCATATCCTGCAGATTGTAGTGGCCATTTGCATCAGTACTAATAATTGCAGCAATGCCACCCGGTGACGTTCCGTCTTCTGTATACCCCATTCGAAATGTTAACTTGGCATTGGCAATAGGCTCACCGTTGACGGCATCATGAATATTGCCTGAACATGACCCGCGCAAACCGGAGACGGAAAGAAAAACCGTCGGCAAGTAGTTTTCGTCCGCAGGGTCCGCGGTAATAGTTCGCATGGTCTCATCATTATGACCGGATTTTACGTAGGTAAGTGAATACCCTGAACCGGGGGGCAGTTCAAGTGTGTAGAAGCCCGATGCATCTGTATATACGGGCTGCGCGACTTGTTGAGAATCTTTGAATGCAGATACCATTACGCCTTGTAACGCGCCGTCAGATCCGTTGACATATCCGCTCAGTCGGGCCATGTCCTCAGGGAAAATCTTGAACCTACAGACTGGAATCGTCATAGGGTCCCATTCAAAGTCATCTTCAAAGGCGGGGTTAAGCGCAACACCCAGGTTCAAATCAAGCCCTGCGTAGATACCCCAGTCCAGTGTTTCCATATCCGCTTCCGCGAGAAATTCGCCGTATCCCATAATGCTCATATATGGCCCGCCCAATTCATAAATAAAGACCTCTAAGCCAGCCTCTATGCCCGCTTTTGCGGAAGATGAAATATGGGCATCACCTTCCAGAAAAAAGGAATTATTAAAAGAACGCACAGGCGAAAAACCATTTGAAGGCTCATATTCAAGTCCAGCCAGAAACGCGCTTTCCTGATGCAGCACGGTAGTTGCTTCGGCCACAATTTCTCCCGAGGCATGTAACGTGAAGGTTAGGTCCGCGCCCACGAGAACTGGTAGCCAGCCGATCCAATATACATGCGTAAACAGGTCTAGCCGTGCAAGCTCATACGACCACTCATCAGAAAGCGCCTCTCCTGATAACGCATGAACAGATATTTCACTGTATTCATCTGCCTCCAGACCGACCATGAAATAAGAAATCGCCCCTTCGGATAATTTCAGATTAAATACAAGTTCATTTTTGATGAAAACTTCACCATGCGTTTGAATAGTTCCTACGTCAGAACTGATCTCATGATCAATGATAAAGCCGATATAATCATCACGTTTAATGGGCTCCAATTCCCTACGCGACATCATTCTAACACCGGGTGAAAAGTGCGAGGTCTGCCGATTTACATCGTCAGTTGTAACCTCATGCGAAAAGGATATAACGCCCTCCTGAATTACATCCGTAAGGCTAGCCTCTTCGGTTTCATAAACAACCTGATCACCTTGTGTGCTGACGCCGGTAATCCGTCGCAGGAGTCCATTCGGCGCTGTATGGCCTGAAGGAGCAACAATAATATCACCCACGACATAATCGGGAGCGGACGAAACATGAAAAAACACCTCGTTATGCGTGACTTCCTGAATTTCATCCAACGTGGTTTCAGAGAGTACCAGCGTTTGATTATTGAGTGTGTACCCAAAATTTGCCAAGGCCTCTTCACTCACATTAACCCAATATCCTTTGCCGGGCTGTAACTCTGAGAAGTCACTGAGGCCTGGTGTTTGGGGAAGATATGCTTTCCACTCGCCATCCACATAAGACCATATACTGATTATAGATTGGGAATATTCATCAAAGATATCAGCTATTTCTCGGGGAGCGGCGGCATTGCATCCAATAAAATTCCATCCCGGGGTCAGAGAAACACAACTGGCGGCGTCCGGCCCATCAATATAGAGTACCGCCTCGGCGTTCATTTCGATCCAATATGCTTTACCCGCCTTCATAGATGTTAAATCGCTAAGTTCGTGATGGCCTGGGAAATAAGCCAACCATTCACCTTCTTCGATTGTCCAGACAGCTTTACAGTCCGTCGCGATACATTCGGTAATGACTGTGATATCATCACAAAGCATCTGCTCTGGCAGGGAGATCAGATTCCACCCTGTGTTTAAAGTAATAGGAACCCCTGCATAACATAGTGATGCCGCTAGCGACAGTAACATCACCAGCGCCAACTTCAGTACTCGCCTTTTGCCCGTCATCATAACCTCCTTTGTGTAAATTGGGTAGAAGAACAAACCAAGTGAAGACTAGCGTAGTTTGACATTAAATGCAAAATATAAATGCTCATGTTTTCTTGACGACCATGTTGGAAGCGGTTTTGTCAAATGTTTTTGTTGGTCTGCAATATACGGCCTTCAAAGCAGGAAACAGCCGGGCAAAGTCCTGTATGTTTCTTGTCAAAATTCCACCATGTCGTGTTGCAAACGCGCCTATGAGGATGTCGGCGATCGGGCGTTTCGCGGTTTGTTGAGCGCGTTTCTGTTCAATATATCGATTCCAAGCCTTATGCGCCAGCAGGGTATCAGCCATCGTCCAGTCCGTATTGTAATGAACACCAACACCATCTAAAAATTCGTTTTGTTTCGAGGTGTCCCCCAAAAAAGCCGGCGCCAGTTCAATGTAGCTTATGGGGCAAATAATCAATCCTTCTTTATACTTGCCCTCCAACAGTTCCGCTGATCTTTCGCCATATTCCGCATCATAATCCAGCACGTCTATGAGGATACAGGTGTCGACCGTCCACGTCATTTAGTCCCTCTCTCCTTCGCGGAGTTCGTTCATCCAAGCCGCCGTTTTCTTTCGGGATCGAAATGAGGAAGCAAATCCCAGCATGGCTTTGGCCCCTTTTGTTTCTGCCTTTTGCCTGACAGTAACACGGCATTCTGTTTCGGATACGGGCTCCCAGCAAAGCTGCATGCCCGATTGCAGGTGAAGGTATTTTCGTATTGAACTGGGGACAGACACCTGTCCGCGTTCAGTTATTCTGGTTACCTGTGTTTTCATAGTGACAACATATCATGTAAAATCATCATGTCAACATGCAAAACACATGTATTTTCCTGGCCACGGATGAACGGATAAAAAACGTGGGTTATTCGTGCGATTCGTGTGATTCGTGATCACTTTTTTTTCTCGCGGGTGATGTGAAATGCGACAGTTGGGGTGGGGTATGGGGGTTGCTATGGGGTGGTGGTTACTGGTGAAAAGTTCGGCAGGAACCGGCGTTTTTCGGGGTGTTTTATGACTACTGGGCGGCAAAAATTGCCGTGGTGGCATATCCTGTGCTAAAACGGGGGCATGAAAAAGAAGACAAAGACGATTGTTGCGATGGCAGTGGGCATTTTTTGCCTGTGCGTCGGCTGGTCCGGGGCGCAGGAGGTGGCGACGCCGGTTCCTACGAACGGTCCGTGGCGTCCCACGTCCGGAAAGCTGGAAGACCTGGAGAAGAAGGCGGCGGAACGGGACTTGATGGCCAAACAGGTGCGGGAGATGAAGGAGGAGCTGGAACGGTTGCGCGAGCAGATTCGGTCGGCCAATTCCCGGGTGAATGAGTACGCGCTGCGTACGAAGCCCAGTCGCCTGCAAAGCCTGGAGAGCAAGGCGCTGCAATATGAGTCGTTGCACAGCGAACTGCAGGCCAA
>RZZM01000438.1 GCA_009929845.1 Spartobacteria bacterium | reverse complement strand
CTGTTGGTGCTGTAGCGTATCATGATGGTGGCATTGGACAGGCCGCAGGCCACGGGATCATTCCAGGACAGGACAACGTTGTCAGTGCGGCCAATGGCCGTTAATGCAACGTTTTGCAGGACCGGATGATCCGGATAGAACTGTACGAGTTGATTATTGGCTTCATTGGTCTCCTGTGTGATGTCGGTACTGTCGATAAAGGCCCTGAAAGCCCGCCGGGTTTGTCCGTCTCCCGCATCCAGCCCTGTAAAGGTAAGCACCCGGCTTTCTCCGGCGCCCAGGGTGCCGACGGCCTGATGCAGGTCGCCCGTTGCCGGGGCTGAAACCTGTACCCCCTGATTGTCCCAAACGCAGAGTACACCGGCCGTTACGGAGGTGTCGCTCCAGTTCTTGACGGTTACACTCGCGTTTATTGCCGCGTCCGGCGCCGCCCCCCAGGCGGCCTCTTTGTTGGGGGATGAAGAGGGTGTTCTTGTTTCTCGTTGCCCGCCGGATTCTTCCTGAAACGCATAGGCGGGCGCCTCGGAAAAAGAATCACCTGAAGAGAGTGATATATCGGTTATGGCCACGTCATACTCGGGATAGAGAGCAACCCGTTTATGAGCCGAGCATTGACTGAATTCCAGGCCGCCCTGGGCGCGCAATACGGCGTAGCAGGTACGGGACGATTGCACCCCCGTCACCAGGCAGGTATTGGTGTCGCCAACATGGCGGGTATCATATCCCGGCAAATGGTTGGTGAGCGTGGAATCGTTGGCCACGGTCAGCAGATAATTGGTGGCGCCGTCAACCGGCAGCCAGTTGAGCGTAAAGGAGTGGGTGGTGAGGTCGGATACCGCCGCCCAAACCGGCGAAGCCAAACTGGTGATGCGGGCGAACGCGCTTGCGCTGTTAACCGTGACAAAATTGCCGCCGGCGTACAGGTTGGTGGCATGTCGCGCCAGGGCCATTACCCCGGCGGACGCCTGCAGGGTATGATAGGGGTTCGGCATCCAGTTGGTGTCGGCCTGGCCGGTGGTATGGTTTATGCGGGCGAGATTGGTAATGCCGGTATCGGCCATCACACTGAAACAGCCGCCAACATAAATATCCGAACCTTCTATCAACAGCGTTTTCGTCGGGCCATTCGGCGCGGGCGCCCAGGAGGGATCCGCCGTTGCGCCGGAAAGCGATATCCTCGCCAGGCGCGGGCTTGCCGTTGATGCTATATTGGAGAAGACGCCGCCAGCATAGACATAGCTTGCGTCCAGCGCCAAAGCCAATACCGGGGCGTCGGCATTAGCGGTCCACGCACCAATGGCATCCCCGTTGGCGCTGTCGAGTTTGGCAAGATACTGACGGGCCACGTCGTCCACGGTGGTAAAATGACCTCCGATATACAGGGCTGTCATCAGCGGCTCTTCGGAAATGGCCAACGCGCGCACACTGTCGTTGATTGTCACATCAAATTGCGCGTCCGCCGCATGTGTAGCGGCGTTGAGTTTAGCGAGGCGATAACGATTGTGTCCGGATATTTGCGTAAAGTCCCCTCCCGCGTAGAGCACATTGCCGGTTAGCGCCAGCGTGTGCACCGTGCCATTAGGTTCAGGATACCAGTTTTCGTTGGGTACACCGCTTTCGACATCCGCTATTGCCAGATTAAGGAGCCCACTGCCTCCGATGACCTCGAAGGTGCCCCCGACATACAGATTGGTTCCACCCACGGCCAGTGCCCGAACAACCGGAATATTTGTTCCGGTCACTGAAACATCACACCGCCAGGCCTCATCCAGCCTGCCCTCCACATCCAGCTTGGCCAGATTCTGCCGTGGCGTTTCGTCCACCATCTCGAATTCACCCCCAATGAACTGATCGCCGTTGTCCGTGATGGCGATGGCGTTCACGACGCCTTCCTTCGTGGCTTTACCCCCGAACTCCGTATCCTTCACCGCGCCTGCGCCCAGCGAATGATCGATTTTGGCATACCCCAAGGAGCGGTTGGTCACCACGCCCCAATCAGATTGTGTTGTCACGAAAGCGCCGCCCGCGATGACCATGTTGTTGCTGACGGCCACCGCATGGACCCGACCATCCGGATTAGGGCGGAAGGAGCTTTCCGCCGCGCCGCTACTGCACCAGACCCTGATGATGTTGCGAGTAACGGGAAAGCCTGATGCCGTAATTTCTCCCGCCACATATATCAAGGGGATGGTGGGCCAACCGGGATAATCGTACACGGGTTCGCTGAAAGCGGTGGGGATGCCGGTGTTAATGCACGGCGCATAGCCGCTGGCTTCGTGGTACGCGCCATTGTCCATGCGAATCAGCGCCAGTTTCCCCTTGTGGCTGTGGCCGGGAGTAGTGAAGGTGAATTCGCCGCCGACAAACAGGCAGCGTGGATCGCCCGGCCCCGGCACCACGTCCACCATGGCGTAAATGGTGCCGTTCATATCCGGCAACCAAGAGGCATCCATGACCCCTGTGTCGGAAGCGCAACGACGGAGAAATTGTGCGGATACCGCCGGCGAACCCAGGTAGGTGAAATTGCCGCCAAGATAGACCAGGCCGTTGTCATGATCGGGCACTACACCATAGATCGGTCCATTGGGCGAGGGGTTCCACGTTGAATCGAATGCGCCATTGCTGGTGTTCAATCGGGCGATATACCTGCGTGAGGTTGTGCCGATCTGTGTAAAATCGCCCATGATATACACCGCCGAATTATCCAGCACAAGGCGGTCTACGGCGCCGTCCGGGGCAGGCGGCGCAAACGCCGAAATACACGTTCCGGAAGCAATATCCAGTTTCGCCAAACGGGGAAAAACCGAGCCGGAAATATTCGTGAACGCGCCACCGACATAGATGCCGTCATCAGCGATTCTGATGGCGTATACCGGCGCGTCGGCCCGGGCCTGGGCCGTCCAGGTTTCATCCACCGTGCCATCACTGTTCAGTCGCGCCAGATACCGGCAAGGATTACCGTTGATAAGCGTGAAATTGCCGCCCAGGACGGTTTTCCCGTCGGATTGACGCGCTACCGCGTAAACCGTGCCATACTTTTCCACGTCCACGCCCTCAGCCGATTGTGCCAACCCCGCACACAGCAGGCAAAGTATGCCGAGAACACCACGCAACAAAAAACGACTGCGCGACACCCTGACGAAACGACCCCACACACAAATACCTTCAAATAACCGTATCATAACGCACAAACTTTCCATTTAAGCATCAAAAGCTAACCTGCACTTGGAACAAGATTTTGTTCAACAGTTCCTGGAAAGCATTATTCTTGCCATGCCCTGTCCGTCCCGAACGCCAAAGAGGTTAACGGCACATCTGTCATGACGGTGATGTGTGAAAAAAACCGCGTAGCGGGGCTAATCCCGCAGCCCCATGAGGTCGCCGCATCCCTGGATCGACATGCGCGCGGGTGTTTCCGAGAACGCGGCGCCGGGGGTAAAGGATGTCCAGCAGAAATTCGTTTCATTGCTGTCATCCCAGAATACGGTTCCGTCATCATTGAAATACAGCAGGAAAAGCCCGCCGTCCACCGGGCGTCGAAGCAGAAGCTGCTCAGACAACAAGGAACTGTTTGCATCGCAGATGTTGAAGTTGCCGATGGCCTCGGCGGACCAGATATCCGCAAGCTTGAATGTTCCCGGCTGTTCCGTGGCCAGG
>RZZM01000437.1 GCA_009929845.1 Spartobacteria bacterium | reverse complement strand
CTGCTGCCCGACGGCGCGGTCGGAGGCGGGTAGGTGCTGTAGATTTGCCAATTGGCGTCATTCGTCTGCATGAAATCACGGGCCACTTCGATATATTGCCAGGTGTTGGTGCCGCCGCTCCAGCTAACCGAAAACCCGCCGCCCGCTCAAAACAGTGCAAAAAAAGACAAAAATCCGAAAAAAATGGCAATTTTTACGGTTTTTAGCTCAAAAATGGCCCATTTTAAGCAAATTTTCAGCTTTTTTCACTAAAATCGGCTGTTTTTCGGCATTCATGGCGCGAAACATGCGCGGCTCGCCGTACGCGGCAGGCTAAAGCCTGGACAACGAGCCTTTTTCGCCGTGCGAAAAGACTCCTGTGCCGTTCGTTGTACGGGCTTTAGCCCGCCGCGCGCGCACCGGAAACGG
This sequence comes from Spartobacteria bacterium, assembly GCA_009929845.1. Lineage (GTDB taxonomy): Bacteria > Verrucomicrobiota > Kiritimatiellia > RZYC01 > RZYC01 > RZZM01. Next base: position 3,249 of record RZZM01000437.1, on the reverse strand, counting down.
CGGTTTTCAGCATTGCTCTGTCCCCACGGGCGGGTACAAGCCGGCTCGATGGGAATCCTGCCTCCAGGATTGTTATGCGGCAATCTGGAGAAGGGACTAATTTCGCGCTAATTGCCGGGTTGTGGGGTTTGCTGATCATAAAAAGGATGGACAACGGCATTCTGAAAACAGGCCACCGCACACCCGCGCACTTGTCCTTGACTCCTCCCGCCGTAATCCTCTATCTTGCACCCATGAAATCTCAATTTCTGACCAGTACAAGTGGGCGTGTGCTCGCGCTGTCTGAAAAACGATTTCTTATCTTTTCAACGTGGCGGTGCGGGTACAGCATGGCCTCTTTTTATGGGAAAGTCAGAGAGAATGAAGCAGCTTTTTCATCGTTTATTGGTTGTTTTAGTGATGCTTTCTATAGCGGGCTGCGGTGGTTCGGGGGGGGCGGATGACTCGGGCGGACGGCGCATACGGGCGGCAGTCTGCCCGACTTCACCGCCGAACTGCTACCAGGAAGGACGGGCTTACGTCGGTATTGATGTCGAAATTTTTCGGATGTTTTGCGAGGAGAGGGGATACACGCTGGACATAACGGCGTATGACTGGGCGGGCATGCTCGGCGCGGTGATAGCGAACCGGGCGGACGTGGCCTTCTCGGGCATTTCCATTACCGAGAAACGCCAGGAAATCATGAGTTTCTCATCCCCGTACATGGTGAATGTGCTGGTGATTGCCGCGCTGGCCGACAGGAACGTGGTGATGAATTCAACGGACGACTGGAACAACTATCGGCTGGGCTTCGTGCGCGGGATGTATTTTGGCGATCTGTTCAAGACCAAATACAAGGATAAGTACGCTTATGCGGACCTTAAGCAGTACCCATCATATAACGAATTGCTGGCGGACCTGGGCAATGGCAATGTGGACGGCGCGCTGATGGACTCACTGGTCCTCGCCGATCAGCGCCAAAAAAAAATTTACGATGTCACCGTCGCCTTCACGCTTGAGGAGGATGACCGTTTCGGTTATGCCTTTCCCATGAACAGTCCGTTGCGCGACGAATTCGAGGCCTTCCTGAACGCGCGCAACGTGGAGGTGCAGTCGATTATCGACCGATATATGAAGGCTGGCAGCTAAGGGAACCGTCGTGCCAACCTACCTCGAAATTTTAAAACTGCTGTCCGTTGGCGTCTGGAATACGCTACTACTGACGCTGCTTTCCGCAGCGGTGGGGGTGATCGGCGGAACGGCGCTGACCCTGGCGCACGTGGTGACGGGCAGAACCGGACGGGCTATCCTGCGCGGTTTTGTGTATACGGTGCAGAGCGTTCCATCCCTGGTGCTGATTTTCATGGCGATGTTCGGGCTGCCGCAAATCGGGGTCTGCCTGCCGCCCATGATCACGGTGATCGGCTGCTTGGGGCTGGTCGCCTCGGCCTACATGGGCGAGGTGCTGCGCGGGGCACTGAACTCAATTGACGACACCCAGCGGGAGGCGGGTCTTTCGCTGGGCATGTCGCAGGGCCGCGTCTTCTGGAGCGTGCTGATGCCGCAAATGTGGCGGCTTTCGGCGCCGGGACTCATCAACGAATTCACCGCCGTGCTGAAATCATCGCCCTTTGCCTATATCGCGGGCGTGCCGGAAATCCTCAAGGAAGCCCAGGCGCTGACGGCGGTAACCTCGCGCGGACTGCCGGTCTATACCATCGCGGCGCTGCTCTTTCTTGCCATCTATTTAGTCTGTAACGGGCTATTTGAAACGCTCTACCGTCGGTTTCACCTGCCAGGCTTTGAGGAAGGATAACACGATGCCGCTTCTGGAAGTAAAAAATCTGCGTTTGGGTTATGGTGACAAGGTGGTTCTGAATGACATCAGTTTCACCCTGTATCGTGGCGAGGTTAAGGTCGTCATGGGGCCGTCCGGTTGCGGTAAAACCTCGTTGCTGCGCTGTCTCAATCTGCTGGTGAAACCGACGGGCGGGCAGATTTTTCTAAACGGGCAGGAAATTACCGCGCCCAACACCCATGAGCGGGCGGTGCGCCGCCAGATCGGATTCGTTTTCCAGCAGTTCGGGCTGTTTCGTCATCTGGACGCGCTTCACAACGTGATGCTTGCCCCGGTAAAGCTGTTGAAACTGAGCCGCAAGGAAGCGCAGGAGCGGGCACGGCACGAGCTTTCGCGGGTCGATATGCTTGAACATGCGGAGAAGTATCCCGCCCAGCTTTCCGGCGGGCAGCAGCAGCGTATCGCTATTGCGCGCGCGCTGGCCATGGACCCGAAACTGATCCTGTTCGACGAACCCACCAGTGCTCTCGACCCGGAACTGTCGAGGGAAATTTCGATCATTATCAATCGGCTTTTCCTGGATGATGTGTCCATGCTGTGCGTGACGCATGACGCGCATTTCGCCAAATATGTCTGTGATAAAATCATTTTCCTGGACCAGGGGAACATCCTGGCCGAACAGCAGCCGGAGCAGTTGTACGCGCAACAGGAAGATGAACGCATCCGCCGGTTTTTTCGTATGGCCCGGGAAGGCGGCTCCTGATGCAATTCTGGCATGCCCTGGCGGAAGAATGGCCGGCGCTGGTATCCGGCCTGAAATGGACTGTGATCCTGTCCGGAACGGTTAGTCTTTCCGGTCTGGCGGGCGGCTGTCTGCTGCTGTTCTTTCTGACGCATCCGTCCGCGATCATCCGTCGCATGGCCAATGCCTATGTCATGTTCTTTATCGGCACCCCGCTGCTGGCGCTGCTTTTCCTGATGTATTACGGACTGCCGACCCTGGGCATTGATTTAAGTCCCTTTGCGGCCTCCTTTATCGGATTCACGCTGAATGTGTCGGCCTACAATGCCCGCTACCTGATGTCCGGTTACAAGGCCATCGACGCCGGGGAACGAACAGCCGCGCTAGCCATGGGCTATGGACGCCGCCAAATCTTTCGCTACCTGATTCTTCCGCAATCGCTGCGCTACGCGGTTCCCGGATTAACCAGCCAGATCATTAACAACCTAAAAGACAGCTCCATCGCCTTCCTGATTCAATTCGAAGGATTCCTCGGGTTTGTGCAGAATTTCACCTCGCAAAACTTCTATTTCTTCCGGGGATACGCTTTCGCGGCAACGGGCTACCTGCTGATGGTCACGGTCTTGACCCTGGCGGCACGCCTGGCGCTCAAGCGGGTCGCGGTGCCCGGTTTCCGCTGACCAGGCAAAGCAGATCTCAATATGTCGCTCATTTTCTCTGTGTTCTTTTT
>RZZM01000076.1 GCA_009929845.1 Spartobacteria bacterium | reverse complement strand
GGCATACATTTGCTTACGTTGATTCCTTGAGCGGACACAAGGGGTGTCTGCCGTAACGAAAGGAATCGGTTATGGCATCGGCATTAAGGGATCACGTCCCGCAATACATGAGGTTGCGGGGTTTTTCGCAGCGTACCGTGGATAGTTATATTCACGCGTATGAAGCGCTGGCCCGTTATTACGGGAGGGCGCTGGACCTCCTGACGTGTCAACACGCGCGCGGGGACAGAGGTGTTGTGGTAAGAGCTCCATGCCTTGGTAATGAATGGGTTACGAAAAACACAACTTCTATGTCCCCGTTTCTACCTTTTTCGGCACGTCTTTTGTCGGTGGCGCCAATGATTGGAACTTCCGGCCAGCGTCGTTTTCATGGTCTCGGCGTCACGGAGCTCCGCCCTCCAAGGCCGGGTTGGCCTAATTCATCCGCCTGGGTCGAGCTCCGCGAGACCGTCTTCAGGCCGTTTGTTGGTGGTCGGCTTGGGTCGTGCGATCGGATGGCGTTAAGGGAGTTCGGCGTGGATGCGGAAGAGGTTGACGGCGTTGGTGGTGGGGATGGTTAGCGGGGTGTTGGCGCCGGAACCCGGTTGCGGAGTGAGCAGGGTTTGCCAGGCGTTGGAGGCGCCGGGGGTGTGCGTGGCCTGTACGCCGAACAGACGGCCGGTGGAGGCGTTGAGATGGAGGGTGAAGATGCCGGCCTGCGGGGTGATGTTTTCGACGCGCAAGAAGGAATCGCCGTCGAGCGGGTTGGTGTCGGCGATGAATTCCTGTTCGAGGGTGAAGCCATCGCTGTCGTCATCGTCGTCAAGTTCGTGGCTGGAGAGGAGGCTTAAGCCGTGGCGCAGTTTCCAGCCGTCGGTGAGACCATCGTCGGTGGTGGCGGAGCGGGTGGGATCAGATCCGAGCGCCATCTCGTCGAGGTTGGTGATGCCGTCTTGATCGAGGTCACCGGCGGCATCGGAGGCGTCGAGCGGATCGAGGCCGTAGCGGGCTTCGTAGCCGTCGGGCATGCCGTCGCCGTCGGTGTCGACGTTGAGCGGATCGGTGCGGCGGAGGTATTCCTCCCAGTTGGTCAGGCCGTCTCCGTCGTCATCGCCATCGGGGTCGAGGTCGGGGTAGCCGCGTTGGGCCATGGTGGCGAGGTATTGCGCGGGGAAGAGATGGCCGTCGTCGACCGGGCGGGTGGTTTGCGCGGAGGCGAGGTTGGAGAGGGGCGATCGGTTGCCCGCTTCGTCGCGGGCGATGAGGGCGAAGTACCAGAGAACTTCCGGGGGTGGATTGTAGGCGTAGGTTTCGGAGGTACCGGCAGCGGACGGGGAAAGGGGCAACACGATGGTGTGCGCGGCGTTGAGGTTTTCGTCCGTGATGGGTTCGTTATGGTAGTAGAGCACGTAGGCGGATGCCGAACCGTTCGTGCCGTCGTTGCCGGGCGCGGTCCACGTGAGTTGTACGCGTGCTTGATGGGCGGGATCCACTTGCGCGAAGAGATCGCTTATCGCGGCAGGAGGGATGACATCGGTGGTGGTTTGGGCAAAGAGGGCGTAGGGGCCGGCGTTGGTCAGGTGGGCTTCTATACGGCGGGCAGGCACACTGAGGCTGTGGGGCTCGCTCACCCAGGCGCTGGTGGAGGCATCCCAACGGTAGAGGGCGATGGTGCTTTCGTCTGTGCCGGCGGGCAGTTCCGGTTCGTATTTCATGAGGAGCATGGAGGTGGCGTTGCTGGACATTTCGGACTGGTCAGCCAGGGCGAAGTGAATGGCCGGCGGAATAAACACGCCCGGCGCGCCGGGAAGCGGTCCCTGTAACTGTTGCCAGGCGAGGCCGCTGGTGTTGCGTTCCCGCAATTCGTCGGAGGGCTCGATGAGCGCCTGCCCGGTGTATTGATTGGTGTTGACCGGGATCACCTCGGCCCTATCCACGCTGTAGAATGCACTGCCGTTGGTGGCCACGGCGGCGATGTCGATCATCCAGGTGTGGCCATTGGTCATGGGCAGGGTGCCTTGCCAGCGGGCGGGCGTGCCGCCGATGGATTGCAGGACGATGGGCAGTTCTGTTTCTTCGTTGGCGTAGGCGGTCACTACGGGCGCTTGCGTCAGGGTCATGCCGGGATGAAGGGTAAACTGATAATCGCCGTTGGTGTCATAAGCACCGGTGACGAGCAGGGTCAGCGGGGTGTTGGTCGAGGTGTCGCGGATGCCGGGGAACCGCCAGGTGAGGTTCACGTCGCCGCCGGGGTCGGCGGGCTGGACGACGTAACTGACGCGCCGGCCTTCGTGTTGCACAAGGATGGTGTCGCCCACGGTCAGGCCGAAGAGTTTGAGGGTTCCGTCGCGGCCGGTTCGTCCGACGGGTTCCAGCGGAATGCTGGCGGGGCGCTTCACCGCCACCTGCGCCCCGGTGACGGGCGTTTCCGGTTTGCCGACACGCAACAGAATGGCGGTGCTGGGGGCATCCAGTTCGTCCGGGGTGCGAGCGGTGCGAAGATGTGGCTCGTAAGGACCGTTGTTAAACCGGATTTGGCAGACATTGTAGGGGGGCAGGATGGTTTGCGAGCTGATGCGGTCGGGCACGGACGACGTGCCGTTGATGAAGACACCGGAGCGCTGCGCCATCAGGCGGGTCGACGGCAGTCCCGGCGGACTGTTGATGACGAAGCGCTCGCGCAGATGATCCCAGCAGTTTACACTGTGGCGATACAATTGTTCGGTCCAGTAGTCCTGTTTGTAAATGAGCCCATAGAAGGGGCTATCTGGTTGCAAGCCGGAGTGGGCGTCCATGGCCTCCAGGAACATGGATTTATTGGCGGGATAATCATTGACGGACGAAAACGAATAGGCATCGCTTTGGTCTTCCATCGTGCCGTAGTTTTCGGGGTATAAATGAGGGAAGAGGCCTTTAATGACGGGGAAGGTGTGTTCGCTGCCCTTGGAGCGATATTCGTCGTACAAGCCGAAGGCGTAATGCCCCAGTTCATGGATCAGGGTTTTGCCATATCCCTCGGCCTTGGCGGCATTGGTGAGCCCGTTATAGCCCATGTGAATATGGGCGTCGTCGGCGCTATCGTAGATGCCTTCGATACGGGCTTTCGCGCGCGTCGTTGCCTTGCGCACGCGCACATCGGGATACTTGAGGTTGTTGCCGGTGGAGCGAACGTAGACCTTGTCGAGTTTCATCTGGCCATCGGTGATGCGGTAGAGGTAGCGGGAGGCGGAGTCCACCGCCGTGACGAGATTGCTCAGCACCTCCGGCTCATGGTAGGGGACATCCATCGTGAGGTTGTATTCGTACAGCACGTGATTGAGCGGCAGGTGCAGGGTCTGGCCGGCGTTCATGCTGGCGATGTGATGATTTTGCAGGACGAAGCTCGTCCAGGTGCCGTCCCAGCGGTTTTCATCGTTGTCATCGATCGTGCCGATGTCGGAATCGAGCCATACTTTGTACATCATGCCATCCACATCATCGTGGCGGTCTTTTATTGCCGGACGCTGGTAGAAGAGTTGGCGGGCGAACACGGTGTCGCCGGCATAGACGGCGCCCCCGGTCCAGGTGAACAGTCCGTTCGCGTCGGTGCGGCCTCGCTCATGATAGGTATTGCGCCCGCCCAAATAGACGCGGGCGCTGTTGAGTTCTTCGCCCGGGTCGTACTGCCCGTTGCGGTTGTTGTCGTAGTAGGCGAGTATCGTGGGGTTTTGGACCATGCGGGTGTTGATCGTGAAGACCTGCGAGGTCCAGAACTGCTGCGGCGTATAAACCTGTTGGCCGGCCTTTAGGCGTACCCGCACATTGGTCATGTAGAACATGGGGTGGTTATCCGCGACGCGCCAGTTGAAGAAGCGCTGGCCATGCGAACCGACCTGAACATGCTTGGCAATATCGCCGCTCACATGGTTCGGGTAGCCGTCGGGGGGGCGCCAACTGCTGCCGCCGTACGACACCTCCATATCCACCCGGTAGGTCGCGTTGCTGGGTCCGTTGAGGGTGTAGCGGACGATCATTTCGCGGGGATTCCAAGGGACGACATCCACAAACCGGAAAATCTGTGGGGTGAGGGCCACGTTGAATTCATTCCATGTTGCGGTAATCATGGGCGGCTGCAAGTCCTCTTGCGGAATATAGCCATCCGCCTCAACGTCCATGGAAACGACGGTGGAGGGCGGTTCGATAATATAGCGGCCCCACGAGATGCTGTCGGACGGATAAGTGGACACGGTTTGACGGAACCCGGATCTGCTCAAGGTCACGTTTGCCCCCGCGACCGGTTCCCCGGTGAAGGCATTGGTCACGATGCCGCGCAAAAGGGTTCGTTGGCGGGCGTAGGCGAAGACGTATTTGTCGTCGTTCATGCGGACTACGATCTGGGTGGCCGAGCCTTGGGCATCGCCGGTCCATTCGCGCACGGCATAACCGATGTGCGGTTCGGCCCGCACGCGTACTTCGGTGTTATAGGCATAGAGGCCATCCGGATCGGGTGGCGGATCGCGGTGCAGGGTGATAAAGGAGGAGCTTTGCGCCTCGAGCGCGTGACGGGTCGGCGGATCGAAAGTGACATTGACTTGAACATACTGTTTTTCTGCTGGCTGCCCGGCGGGATAGACTTCAATCGTTGCGAGTGCTTGCTCCGCCAATAAGTTTTCGGTTTTAAGGCGGACTTCAAATTGATCCAGTTCGCCACGATTGGTGTAGGTGCCGAGCGGCGGGCTGACTTGTATCCAGTGGGCGCTTGAGTGGTTGGGAATGGACACCACGTACCGCAACGGGTTGGTGGCCGACAAACCATTGCCACCGGCGTTCATGACCTGAAAATACAGATTGGAGGCATTGCGGCCACGAGGAACGGTGATGCTGTGTTGTTTGTTGGTGACGAATAGTTCGGGTGGTTCGATTTCGGAAAAATCGTAGACCTGGAAGGAGGTGTTAAAGACTTGCGTGACGACGCCGTTGTTGTGTGCCTGCACCAGGGTGACCGTTGCGGTATGCGTTCCCGCCGCCAATCCCGTGGTGTCGAACTGAAGGTTCACGGGAGTTTGTGTGGCGCTCACCAGGCCGGTGGGGGCGGAAAAGGTCAGCCATCCTTGATCGGAACTCAAGGTGTAGCTCGCCTCGCCTACGCCCTCGAGGAGCAGGTCCATCACTTTGTCCACGCGGCCGGTGGCATCAAGAAATCCGCGCGCGCCGAATACGGGAACCGGACGCAGGGTGGGCGGGGGCTCTTCAATCGTGAGCAGCCAGGTGACGGTGACCGGGGCATTCGCGGCATGGCCTTCAATGAGGAAGCGGGTGCTGTACAGGCCCGGGGTCAGATTTAGCGGCGCTGCGCTGAGGGTGACCGTTTCGGTTTGCCCGGTACTGGTTCCTCCTCCGGGTACGCTGTGCCAGATGTTGGAGTCTCCGCCGCTGATGCTGAAGTCGAGGGTTTGCCCCGCTTCGCCGCGCACGGTAAAGGTCTCGGTGAGATGGTTCGTTGAGTCGGCGTAGGCGGTCGAGGTGATGCTGGTATGCGAGACCGTCATGCGGTTGCGGCTCTGCGCCAACAGGCCCCAGTCGAGCCCGGCGATTTCCTCGCCGTCCTCGGCTTCGAACAGGACCGCGAAATTTGTGCCGTCGGCATTCGCTGTGCAGAGGGCCTGTGCGCCGGCCTCTTCGCGCACAAGGGCGATACGGTCGGTGGTGGGGGCGAGTGCGGGCCAGCGTTGGATGGCGGCGTCGGCGTCGTGCACCGGTTGCGTCGTGAAGCCGTCGGCTACGCGCATCCGTAACGCTTTGGGGGTTGCCGAAGCGTCCGACTGGAACACCGCATAGGTTCCGTCGAACAAAACGGCCCCGTTTGTATCGTTGCGGTTTGCGCCGGCCAGCACCACGGTGGAGCGTTTGGTGCGCGGGTCATAGCGCAGGATACGGGTGGGGGCGAAGCGGGATTGCTCGACCAGCAACACGCGGTTTTTGCTGTCCACGCCGAACAAGCGGAAGGGGATGCTGGAGAAGTAGAGCGCGGCGCCTTCGCGTCCGGCGAGGGGGAGTACGCGCACCCGTCCGCCACGTGTTATTCGTGCCGTACCGACCTCCTCGACCCCCGCCACCTGCAGGCTGTCGGGCATCCAGCGCGGCGTTTCAAGGTCGGCGAGGTACTGCTCTGTCCCCGTGCGTAAATCCAGTACCACGATCCGGTTCGCCAGGCCCGCCCGCGTCTCGCGGAACAGCAGCCGGTTGCCGTCCGGGCTGATGCGTGGCGAGGTTTGGTCGCCCTCGCGCACCACCAGGGCGCCTGCCCCGGTGCCGTCTGGTCGCACCCGCCAGAGATCCCAGTCCGACCCGTCATGCCGGCTGAACACGATCGCTTCCTCGTAGAGGTCTTCGGCGGGATGGATCAGGATCTCGACAGGAACTTCCTTCGCAAAACCACTTTCCTGCTCGATCAAAATGCGGTCGCTGTAAACGCCCGGTTCCAAGTCCTGCGGTGTGACCGCGAGGGTGAACGGCACGGGTTCGCCGTAGCTGGATCCACTGTAGGCCGATAAGGTGAAGTGGGTGCTTTCGTGGGTGAGCGTGAAGCCCACGCTGTTGGGGCTGCCGGCATTCCAGACGTTGAAGGTTACCGAAGTCGGGTTTGCCGTTTGTTGTGCCTGGAGTGCAATCGATGCGACATCGGTATCGAGCACCGCTTGAACCGAAAGCGAAGCCGGAATCAAGAGGGGGTTGTTCCCCGCAAAGGGTGCGGCGATTCGAATTTCCTGCTCGTAGGTTCCCTCGGGCACGGCGGTCGTATCAAACACCACTTCGTGCCAGTTGGTGCCGCCCGACAAGGTGCCGTTGGTCGGGGTAACGGTGATCCACGCGGGCAGGTTTTGAACCCCGTAATTCATCGTTCCACCGGTCCCGGCGTTCCAAACCGCCACCTGTTGGGTGGCCACCGTTCCGACCGTGAACGCCTGATTCCACGCCCCTTGTTGCGCCAGTACCCGCGCTGCACCCTTAACCGTAAAAGCGACGGCCACCACTTCGCGGTTCTCCGTGCCGGTTTGTTCGATCGTGACGGCGCCGAAATGCATGCCGGTGGCCAGACCGGCAGGATTCACCGCTACGGTGATGGCCTGCTCGAAACCATAAAATGTACCGCTGGCGGGCGAAACCGTGAGCCAGGGTTCGTAACTGTGCGCGGTAAAAGCGTAGCTCTCGCTGTTGGGGTCTTCCGGACCCAGATAAAAGGTGGCCTGCGTTGTAGCGCCCTCCTGGATGCCTGTTACCGAAAGTTCATGCAGCGAAACGGTCATCACCGGCGGAGGCTGTAGCTTGCTTACCACCACCGGTATTTCCCATGGCGACCGCACGGCGGATGGATCGGAGGCATACACGAAAACCTTGCCCGTGCTCACGCCAGGCGGAATGTTCGTAAAACCAATGACCATCCGGACCCACTCGCCGGTGCTTACCCCGGACGACTGCTCCAGCACGATCCACGAATCGGTCGGGTCGATATCGAACGCCATGGCGTCGGTGCCGTCGTTGCGGACGAGTAGGTGGGTCGTCGGCGGGTCCTCGCCGGAAATTTGGGAAATAATCACGTTGGTGGGGAAGACGTTCAGGGCCTGCGGGACCTGGGTAACGGTCATGGTACAAGGGACATAAACGGCATTGCTGCCGCCGCTCAGGGCCAGCATGATCTGGCCGTTATAGGTTCCTGGCATGAGCAGGCCGGGAGAGAAGGTTACGAACACCGTGCCGGTTCCCTGCGGGCCGCTGCCGACAGAAACGTATTCAGGTCCCGCCGAAAGCCACGGCACTGTGCTGGTGGGGTACACGTCCACTCCATCGCCATCGGTGCTCACGCCCAGTTCCACGACGGTTTGTCCGGCTTGGCCGAGCATCACCTCCAGGGAAGCTGGTTCATAATGGAGGCTGACGGCGTTGACGCCCCCGGCGATCAGAGTGAAAAGGGTGATGATGAAGAGGGATGTGGCTTTCATGGAATAATCCTTTGCTTCTGCGATTTAGTCGAAGCAACATGCCGCAGCCTAGACGAATTGACCGGAATCACAAAGTTGATAAGAAATCGCTTTTCAGGTAGCGCAAACACTCGCCCACTGATACTGGTCTGGAATAGCATTTTCATGTGGGGAAGGTAGCGGATTGGGGCTTGATGAGTCAAGCGGAAGAGCATGGAGCGTTCAGGCGTTCGCGTACATCATCACGGGTTCATGCCGGAACAATAGATGATCGCGTCGTCCAACTCACTCACATGCATCTTTTCCACAGAGAACGGATTGCGGACGTGTCGGGGCGTAGCCCGATGATGTATTGGGCGAGCCGCACGAGGTCGTCGCGCTCGTCGGACTCCACGCGGCGGCTGCGATGCACGTTGAAGCCGGAATGCTTCCAGCTCATCAGCATGTCGGCGCGTTCTTTCGAGAGCAGCCCTTTGCCGACCAGAAAGGAAAGTGCGCGCACACGAGCGAATCCATGGTGCAGATCGCCGCAATCGAAAAACTTGTTCACACCTCCGGAATGATCGAACGCAAATAGCCGAATTGCGGTTGGTATTGCTCTTCATGCCCGTTTTTATAAAAAAATTGGCGTTTTCAGCATTTTCAGTTACTTTTCAATAGCAGTTTTTTTTAGAAGATACCTTGGATGCGGGGGATGGCCGGAAGATCCGCTTACCCCGCCATTGCGCACAATCATAACAAACGTATGCTTTCCATACTGATTTTTTTCCATTTTATATATTGACTTAAATGCAAGCTAATAATATAAGTTTCCCGAATCATGCACGGTGTTGTTGAAAGATACACACAATATAAATTGGCAAGAAAAAGCAAACGTTTGCTTTTGGTGAGATGGATAGGCTTCTGTGGGAAGCGGGAAGAAGGGGTACGATGAAAATGACAAGGTCGGTTGATGTGAGATGGGAAACCAGGGCGGCGCGCGCTTTGCGCGCTATGGTGGGTGTTTGTCTTTTTGTGTGGCTGGGAGGGAGAGCCATCGAGGCAGGGTCCCTCACAGTTACAGGATTCAGCGCGGTGGATAACCCGCAACCCGGCTATAAGGATTATTTCGGGCAGGCGGTCGCGCCACTCGGCGGGGACCGCTTTGTTGTCGGCGCCCCCCGCTACCAGTCGGTTCCCACCAATGCGGGAACGGCGCATCTGTTCGATCAGTCCGGTTCGCTGTTGGTCACCTTTACCAATCCGGCGCCGGAGGATAATGATCATTTCGGCGGCGCGGTGGCGTGTGTCGGGTTGGACCGGGTGGCCGTGGCGGCCCACATGGACGACGCGGGCGCCCAGGATGCCGGTACGGTATACCTTTTCGATACCAATGGCTTACTGCTGGTTACCCTGACCAACCCGGCGCCGGTCGCCTCGGACTACTTTGGCGCCACGCTGACGGGGATCGGGGACCAGCGCCTGGCTGTCGGCGCCTACAATAATGACGCCGGCGCGATAAATGCCGGCTGTGTTTATGTGTTTGATCTTAACGGAGGGTTGGTGTGCACCCTTACAAATCCCGTTCCGCGCGCTCATGCGCGCTTTGGCGCGGCTCTCGCCCCCGCGGGGACCAACAAGCTGCTGGTGGGCGCGCCCTATGATTCCCCGGACGGTGTATTCGGCATCGGCTCCGCCTGGCTGTATGATCTGGATGGGACGCTGCTGCTTACGTTGACCAATCCAACGCCGGAGTCCTCCGACTACTTCGGCTGTTCGCTGGCGGATATCGGTGATGAGTTCGTGGCCGTTGGCGCGCAGGGAGACAATACGGGGGCCACCAACACGGGCTGTGTGTACCTGTTCAATTATGCCGGCGAACTGGTCACGACCCTGACCAACCCGGCCGCCAATGCCTATGACTATTTTGGCCGGTCGGTCGCCTGCATCGGCGGGGCGCATCTCCTGGCGGGCGCGTCAAGCGCCGACCCGCACAATACGGGGGCGGCATGGATATTCAGCGCTACCGGCGACCTCCTGGCCGGGATGACCAATCCCGCGGCCGGGTGGGACGAGTCCTTCGGCTACGCAGTCGCGTCGCTGGGCGCGACACAGTACCTTGTGTCCGTGCCTTATGCACCCTCCGGGGGATATGGCGACAACCACAAGGCGGGCCGGGTATATATTTATGAGTTTGAACGGGGCGCCCGCTACTACGTAAATGACGATTCGACCGTCGGCGATGTCTGGTGCGCCGCCGCCGGAAATGACGCCCATAGCGGGACCACGCCTGGCGCGCCGAAGGCTTCGGTGCAAGCCATCATTGACGCATACACACTGGAGGCGCATGATGTGGTGTACGTCGACACCGGGTACTATCCGCTGACAAACAACATTACCATTACGGCGGATGACGGCGGGGCGCCGGACGGCTATGTAACCATTCAGGGCAGCGGCGCAGGCACGGTGCTGGACCGGGGCGTGACGACGGTCAGCAACCACTACGCCATAGATTTGAACAATGTCACCTATGTCAGGCTGCGGCAACTCACTATCACCAACGGGTTCTACGGCATGTACCTGACCAATGCGGATTACTGCGCGGTCGAGGATGTGATCATCCGCGACACGCTGGACGTGGGGCTGCACCTTTGCGACGCCGATGTCAATACCATTGACCGAGCCGACATTACGCAATGCAAAGACGGCATATATATGTTCCAATCCTCATTTAACACCGTCGAAAACAGTCTGGTCTGGTCCAATCGAGGGAACGGTATCTATCTGCGCAATTACTGTGCGTCAACACGGGTTGTAAACTGCACCGTGGCCTGGAACGGGTACCGCCAGATTGATTTGGCCGGGAAACTGACCTCGCTTGAGCTGCTCAACAGCATTGTTGTCGCGGAGGGCGAAGGGAATTATTGTATCTCCAGGACCCCGGAATATCCGTCTCCCGCCAAATACCGGGGCCAATTCAATAATCTCTGGGCGCGCGATGGCGCCAGTATCGGCGCCTGGTATGCCTCGTACAACACCTATCAGTACCGTCTGGCTGATTGGCAGATGATGACCGGCGAAGACACAACCAGTTTGAGCTGTAATCCCCTGTTTGTGAATCCCGGCGCCGGCAATTTCCATGTGCAAAGCAAAGCGGGACATTATTCGGAAAGCGGCGTATGGACCAACGGCACGAAACATAGCCCCTGTATTGACACCGGCGATCCGGCGGCATCCTGTACGGAGGAAACGCAACCGAACGGTTCCTGTATCAACATGGGCCGTTATGGGAACACCCCGTATGCGTCACGCTCCGACACCCATCCCTATCTCCATGTCATAGGACTCTATGATGGAGGGTACCTGTGGAACAGCACGGTAGACATCCGCTGGCGCTCATTCAACATGGCGCCAACGGCTCGTGTGCGTATCGCTTTTTCACCGGATGCGGGAAGCACGTGGAGCGAGATTGCCTCCTCTGTTGCTGTTACCAGCGGGTTGTATCGGTGGACCGCCGATATTGAATTTAACCGGCAGACCCTGGTGCGGGTAGCAATGGAGGACCAACCGTCGGTAATGGATGTCAACGACGAGCCTTTCGTGCTGACACAACATCCCCGAACCTATTATGTCAATGACGATTCATTGCAGGGGGATATCTACTGCACCGCCCCGGGAGACGACGCCAACGACGGGTTGTCCCCGGATCAGCCCAAGGCCACGCTTTCCTCCGTGCGCGATCAAATGCCATGCGGTGGAGATATCATAAAGATAGATACCGGGTGCTACGCCGTCACCTCGGAGCTCTTTCATGTCAACGGCGTGCATCTGCAAGGGAGCCCGGCAGGCAGCGTCATTCGCTATACAGGGAGTCCAACCGCTCGCGTGGCGGCGCTGGCGTTTCGCGGGGCGTTTCCTTCGCATCGTGTTTCCGACCTTATCATCACCGACGCGTATTATGGCATCTCTTGCGAAAACGCCAACGGCATCACGATCAGCAACATCACCTTGCACGGTATAAGGAAAGACGGGATCCAAGCCTGGGATTCCAGCAACCTCTCCCTGTATGACATCACCGTGGAATATGCTACGGGCGCCCTTTCAGGCGTGTATATCGACAGTTGTTCAAACGTCTTCCTGGACGGGCTTACGGTGCGGGGAATGGCCGGTCATGGGTTGTTTCTGCGCTTCAGTCACAACGGCCATTATTCAACTATGGATATCACCGGTTGCGGCGCGGGCGGCATCACGCTGGGCGGGTCCAGCAGCAACCATATCATGCGCGCCTGCGTGTACGGCAATGCGGGCCCGGGGATCGAATTTGTGCATGCACAAGAAGAATTCAGCCGCTATCTTAATGAAGGGGTCTACTACCGGAACAGCGATGCAAACAGCATTGAACATTGTACGGTTGTTGATAATCAAACCATGGCCCAGATTTATGAAAATGCGGAATCCGGGACCGCCGGGGTTCGTTACAACCACAGTGGCTATGGGCCATACTATATTCCCGGCAGACACAGTCTGCCGGCCCAACTGCGCAATACCATCATCGCCGCGCAGGGAACAGGGCGCTACTGCTTTGTCTCCTCACAACGGTATGTATACAAAGACCTGCCATCCCTTGAGGGCGATTACAACCTGTTGAATACAGCAAACGGCGCACGGATAGCCTATCTGAAACGGGATTATGAAGATGTGCTTATCCAGAGCAATCTGGTGCAGTGGCAGCAAGCCTATGGCCACGACCTGGCAAGCATCGCGCACAACCCGCTTTTTGTGGACCCCACACAGGGCGACTATCATCTGCGCAGTGGCGCTGAGAGCGGAACCTACGTGAAGGCGATCGGTGGCTGGACCAACTTTCCGGGCGAAAACAGTCCGGGCATCGACCTGGGCGACCCCCGCGGCGCGTATGTGAACGAGCCTGCGCCCAACGGCGGGGTGGTCAACCTGGGCGCGTATGGCAATACAATGTTCGCAAGCAGGTCGGTCGACACCGACAAGGATGGCCTCTCCGATACCCTGGAGAGGTATCGTATCGAAACCGATCCGGACGACCCGGACAGCGATCACGACGGCGCCTCCGACCGCCACGAACACATCGCCGGCACCTGCCCGACCAATGCGGCCTCGGTATTCCGTGCCCGGCGGGGCGGCGGTCCGGTGGGCGATGGGGATGAAATCGTCATCGAATGGCCCAGTGCCGCGGGGCGCACATACAGCCTGCAGTACGCCACCAATCTGTTGCACGGCTTCAGTGTGCTGGAATCATCTCTCCCGGCCACGCCGCCACTGAACCGGTATACCAACAGTATACAGGCGCGCCCTGTCTACTACCGCATTTCAGTGGCGCAATAGACGCCCCGCAAATTCTTTCGTTCGCGGCTTGCTTTTTTTGCGCAACGTGTTAAATGCAGGGCTTTAACTGAGTTTGCAACAGGTAGGACGCCAATGAAGGAGAGATACAATGGCTAAGAAAGCTGCAATTACAGGCAATATGTTGATTGCCCAGAGCGGTGGCCCGACGATGGTGATTAACCAGAGTCTGATCGGCGCTGTTTTGGAAGCAAAGAAACACAAGGATATCAAGGACATCTATGGTTCGCTGCACGGGATTCAGGGGATTCTCAATGAAGACTTTATTAATCTTCGTCGGGAATCCGACAAGAATCTCGAGCTGATCGCGCAGACGCCCTCGTCAGGACTTGGCTCCGTTCGCAAGAAGCCCACACCGGAAGATTGCGCGAAGATGTTTGAAATCATGAAGAAGTACAACATCCGCTTCTTCTTCTACATCGGCGGAAACGATTCGGCGGAAACGGCGCACATCGTGAATGAGGAAGCTAAAAAATCCGATTACGAACTGCACTGCTATCACATTCCGAAAACCGTGGATAACGACCTGCGCGAAAACGACCATACGCCGGGGTTTGCCAGCGCGGCACGTTTTGTCGCCTGCGCGTTCATGGGCGACAACCTGGACAACCGCGCGCTTCCGGGCGTCAAAATCAATATCATTATGGGACGGCATGCCGGGTTCCTGACGGCCGCCTCCGCGCTGGCGCGCCAGTACGAGGATGACGGACCCCACCTGATTTACGTGCCGGAAAAACCGTTTGATATGCAGTCGTTCGCCGAAGACGTGAAGAAGGTGTACACGAAATATGGACGTTGTGTGGTGGCGGTCTCCGAAGGTATTTCCGAGAAGGACGGGACCCCGGTCGCGGCGGCGCTGACGGCGGAAGTCGAAGTGGATTCGCACGGCAACGTGCAGCTTAGCGGCAGTGGCGCGCTGGGTGACCGCCTGGCCGACTACATCAAGAACAAGACCCGTATTTCGCGCGTGCGCGCCGATACCTTCGGCTATTTGCAGCGCTCTTTCCCCGCGTGTGTTTCCGAGGTGGACGCCAAAGAGGCGCGTCAGGTGGGCGCGGCGGCGGTCAAGAACGCGGTGCAGGGCGACACGGACGGCAGCATCGCGATCAAACGCGCCAAGGGCAAGAAATACAAAGTGTCCTTCGAACGCGTTCCGCTGAAAAATGTGGCCAAGGAAACGCGCCATATGCCGGATAATTACATCAACAAAAAAGGCAACGATGTGACGCAGGCCTTTATCGACTACGCAAAACCGCTGGTCGGCAAACTGCCCAAGATGGGACGCTTCAAAGGCGTGGCCGTCAAAAAGAAATAAGCGGACAGGATCCTACTACCAGGCGGGGACAACTTCGGTTGTCCCCGCTTTATTGCGCCGATCAAATGGCGCGCCTTGATCATGAATCGCCTGGAGCAGCAAGCCGCACACTGGACCAGGTCAGACGACTTTGGTGAATACCACGGTCTCCCAGCGACTCCCGACGGCAAGCTCTGGGATACTAGTTTTCGGGAAACGGGTAGAGGTTGCGCAGGGCCTGGACAATGCCGTTGGTCCATCCGAATCCGTCCTGCAGCGGATATTCACCGCCGCCGGCCCGGAGGGAGAGGTCACGAACATTGTATTTTTCTTCCATGCGTCCGGTTTGTTCATAGACCTGCCCGGCCAGGGCGATGAAGCGGTTGGCGATTTCATGGGCGAGGTGCGTGTAGCCGTAATGACGCAGGCCGATCACTGCCAGCCAGTGCAGGGGCGCCCATCCGTTCGGGGCGTCCCATTGCTGCCCTGTGTCGTGCAGCGTGGTTAGCAGTCCGCCCGGTTGCAGAAATTTCTTTTCGAGATGCAGGGCGATGTTCGCGGCCATCTCGGGTTCGGCCATCTTGAAAAAGAGGGGATAGACGGCGGCCAGGGACCATGTTGTTGTGCGGCGTTGGTCGGTCCAGCAGTAGTCAAAAAAGAAACGATGTTCTTTATCCCAGCACAGGTGGAGCAGTATGATCCGACGTTTCGCGGCGGCGTTTTCAAAACGCAGGGCCATTTCGTGCTGTTCATCCAGATGAAGCCACTGAGCGAGTTTCGATTCCATGTGGTAGAGGATGCTGTTTAAGTCGACGGGAATGAGTTCGGTGGTGTACAGGGTTTTCAGCGCGGCAGGGTCCCTGAGCCAGCGACTGCTGAAATCCCAGCCGGACTCGCAGGCGGCCCGGATGTTGCGGAACATGTCTTCGCGCCTGTCCGGCCAGGTTTGTTCCGCCAGACAGATATCCTCGCGCCAGGCTTCAGGGCGGGGCGTGGCACTGTCATCCCAGTAGCGGTTCAGGACGGTGTCTTCGTCCAAAAAAACCACACGGCGATACGCGGGAATCTCGCCGAACCCCTTCCCCACGCCGTCCATCCAGAACCGGTATTCCTTGAGCAGGTACGGGAGGTACGGGATGACGGCATCAATGCCCTGGGTCCGTTCCAGCAGTTCCAGCATGGAGCAGAAAAAAGGCGGATGGGAACGGCTCAGGAAATACGTGCGGCTGCCGTTGGGAATGTGTCCGTATTTGTCGATCAGGAACGCGAAATTCATGACCATGTCTTCAACCAGCTCGTGGTTGTAGGAAGCCGCCAGGCCTTCGCAGGTGAAGTAGGTGTCCCAGTAATAGATTTCACGGAAACGTCCGCCGGGAACAATATAGGGCTCGGGGAGTTCGAGCAGCGAACTGCCGGGCGGGATGTTGGTGTCGGGATCGCGCCGCAACGCCACCCACAGGTGATTGATATGCTCCTCCATTGTCAGGCCCGGCTGCACGTCCAGCCCGCGTTCCCCGGCGGGGTCCGGCACGATGAAGTGCGCGGCCACAAAGCGCGCCAGGTTGAATCCGGGGTCCCGTCTCTGCTGTTCGTAGACCTGGAGGATGGTCTCCGGACTGTAACGTGGAATGCTGTCCGGGAAGGTCTTGGAATCCCGAAAGATGCCGCCGCGCTGCACGTCGTCGAACAGGGACCCGAGGGTCTGTATATAATCATTCATACCGCCAGTATTTGCCGGAAACACGTCCGGCGTCAACAGAAAGACTCGTTACTGTGTAACGCCAGAAGTCCAGAACTCAGTAAAAACCGGGATTTATCACAAGTGACACGCAAGTTGAATGCTCCAGATGATGCACAGACCGGATCGTTTGTCCGATCAAACGGTGTAGATTCCACATGCCGTTATTGTACAACTATAGGGTTGGCATGTTCGAGGTCATTGTTCCGGAGGTTGCACCATAACCGCGGCGTTTATGTCAAAGTGTGCGCCTACGTGTGCGATAAAGTATGGGACTACATGTGAAAACCAAGGTCTGCTGACTCCTGACTTCCGACCTCTTGGGTTGTGGACACAGCCCACCTTAATACAACTCATACCGGGCCAGGCACCCGTCCAGGCCCCCGTTAACCATCGGAATTTTATGTGACGGCTTCAGCCCCAGCGCTTTCAGCATCGGTCG
>RZZM01000075.1 GCA_009929845.1 Spartobacteria bacterium | reverse complement strand
GCGGAGCGGGAACATGCCGAGAAGAGTGTCCTGCTTGAAAAGTTGCAGGAGAATTATGACAAGCTCAAGGACCTGGAAAAATTGCGTGATGAGCTGGTCCACATGATTGTGCACGATATGAAAGCGCCGTTGCAGGTCATCATGTCCTCGCTGGAGTTGCTGGCCATGGCCCCTGAACGCCGAAAACAACTCGATAACGAAAAGTTATTCGGCACCGCCATGACCTTCAGTGAGCGTTTGCTGGATATGGCCAATTCGCTGCTGGATGTCAGCCGCATGGAAGCGGGCAGTATGACGATGGCTATCCGGGAAAGTGACATCCTTGAAATTACGCAAAAGGCCCTGGTCTCCATTGAGCCCCTTATCAAGGGGCAGCAGGTGCGGACCGTGTTTCCCGGCGGGCCCCTGGCGGTTCGGTGCGATCCTGATATCATCCATCGCGTCCTGATCAACCTGTTGAGCAACGCCGTCAAGTACACCCATGCCGGGGATGTCGTGCAGGTGGAGGTGACGCCGCGTGACAGGGAGGTGTGCTTGGCCGTCTCGGACTCGGGGCCGGGAATCGCGCCGGAGTTTCATTCGGTGATCTTCGAAAAATTCGGACAGGTCAAGACCGCGCATGCGCAGCATCATTATGTATCAACGGGCCTGGGATTGACCTTCTGCAAGCTGGCGGTCGAGGAGCACCGCGGGGCCATCGGCGTGGACAGCGAAGAGGACCGGGGCAGCAGGTTCTGGTTCACGCTTCCCCGCGTGATTGAACCAGTCCACTAAAGCGGGGAGCAGGCGATCGTGCACGAGCATTATTTTTTCTTCGTTGGTTTCTTCGGTTTCGGTTTCGGAACTTCGCGGGCGGTGATGGTTATCAGTTGGGATATCCATTCCCGATCGTCGAATTTATCCTCGATCAGGAAGTAGTTTTTTGCGCCCGGATAGGGCGGCGCCTCGACGACCTCCCCGATGAAGGTCCGTCCCCCGTCGGTGGGCTTCACAAACAATTGGTTGTCGCATACGAGCGCGACCACTTTTTCGTCGCAATAGATGGCGTATTCCCCAAACATCTTGCGTGACGCCACGCAGCCCGCATCGCTCATCTGGTCGATGATAAATTCAATAAATGCCGCATCGGAAGCCATATGTTCACCAAATCCTTTTTAGAAAATAAACAATTCGCCGACAAAGATGCCGCAACCGAGGAGTCTAAGCAAGGAGAAAACGGGGCCTGGGGATGTTACGGGTAAAAATATTTTCAGAAAAATTACAAAAAATACTTGCAATACATATCATGGAGGTCTAAAATGCTGTCTGTAAATGGGACAGAGACCGCATAAGTAATAAGGTTGTACTATTTAAGATTACTAATGCGGGACCGTTCCAATAGTGTGTAGTGTGTGTTAAATGGAAGGAGTGGAGGTAATGAGTAAGGTTAGTGTCGTAGCAGCAGTGCTGAGTTTAGGGTTACTGGTATCATCTCAGGCGAATGTGATTATCAATCCGTCGTTCGAGGATGGTGACGGGACCATTGCAGGGTTGACGGGGTGGAACAACTGGAACGCGGCGGGCGAGATCAACAATAATTGGTCGCAGACCTATGACGGCGAAGATATGCTTCGCATGTGGTGGGATTCCGGCGTGTACCAGGATTTCTCGGTGAACGCGGGCTGGGACTATGATGTGAGTGTCCAGACCCGTTGTGAGGACTGGGATCGCCTGCAAGGCGGGGTCATGGGGAATGTTTCCCTCGAGTGGCGGGATGCTTCCGATCAAAAAATTGGTGATGACGCATGGAGTTACCAGTTTGATTATACCCAGGGCGAAGGTATCTGGGTGGAAGCGGCCGGCTCGGCGGAGGCGCCTCAGGATGCGGTCAGCGGTCGTTTGGTCATTTCCGTCTTCAATGACGGCAACGGCGCAGGCAGCGCCTGGTTTGACAGCGCGACGGTTACCGCGATTCCTGAACCGGTCTCCTGCGGGTTGCTGGGTATCGGATTGTTATCCGTCTGGTATTTCCGCAAAAATAGATAAGTCATTCTTACCCCCATGCACGAAGAGGGCTGGTTTTCCAGCCCTCTTTTTTTGTCGTGGGCTAGCTGGCCCTGGTTTCGCTGATCGTAATCGCACTCTTTTCTCGCACTTCAGACTTCTGGTCACATTCTTTTAAATGCAGGCTTGGCATGTTGTCGGGAACCGGTAAAATCAGGGAGGCCATTCAGAAAATTTGTGTGCAGGTATGTGAGGATGGATGTGATGAAGAAATGTGTTGTGATACTGGTATTGTTGAGTCTTGGTGCCGGAGCGCTTCCGGCTGAACGTATAGCGAAGGACCCGTATATCGGAGCCATAGTGGTGGATACGGCGGAAGGACAGGTCCTTTTTGAAGATCATGCGGACACGCCGGGCTATCCGGCCAGCATGCTCAAGCTGATGACGCTGTTGATCACGCTGGAGAATGTTTCAAAGGGGGCGCTGCAACTGGAGGAGCCGGTCCGGGTTACGGCGGAGTCCGCCCGCATGGGCGGTTCGCAGGTCTATCTCGCCGAGAATGAAGTCTTCACTGTGCGGGAATTATTGTATGCACTGATGGTGCAGTCGGCCAACGACGCCGCCGTCGCCCTGGCTATTCACCAGGCGGGCAGCAAGGAGGCCTTTGTGGCGTTGATGAACGCGAAGGCGAAAGAATTGGGGATGAACGCCACCACCTTTCATTCCGTGCATGGTTTGCCGCCTGCCCGCGACCAATTGCCGGATACCACCACGGCCCGGGATTTCAGCCTGTTCTGCCGCCATTTGCTTCGTCAACACCCGGAAGTCCTGGACTATACCGCTGTCGCCGAACGTGAGTTTCGTCCGTCCAAACCATTCATTATGCGTAATCACAACCCGCTTATCAGTGATTTTGAGGGGTGCGACGGGCTCAAGACCGGCTATTTTCGCGATGCCGGTTATTCCATTGCCGCGACGGCAAAGCGCAATGACGCGCGGGTGGTGGCGGTCATTATCGGCAGCGCAAACAAGAAGGGGCGCGACGCCAAGGCCCGGGAGCTGCTGGCCGCCGGGTTGATGAATGCGCCCCGGCCAACGCTGACGCCTGTTCCGCAAATCGCGCAGACGGCCGAGGCGGCGTCTGAGGTTTTGGCAGATCCGGAGCCGCAGGATCCCAAGGACGAGGGGACGAAAGGCGGGGGGACCTGGTTGATTCTCCTGTTGATTGTGATTATCCCCGCCGGGATTGCGGCGCTTGTGGCCACGCGTAAGAAGAAGCCGAAGATATGGTAATCATACGGCGCCTGGAAAAATAATTTGCGCAAAAAACGAAATTATGGGAGATGGTAGCGCATAAGAAACTTGAGCGTTCACAATGATCCCAGGAGCTCTCCGTGTGTTTGGCGCCTTGACCCTTCAGAATATACCGGGTACGATTGTCACAGTCTGGAGTATGATCTATGAGACGATATGATGCAAAACGGGAAGGGTCTCTTTCATGAGGCAGGATGTTGCGTTAGCTGATCCGAGGTTGGAGGAGATTGTCGATTCCGCTGAAATTCAGCTTCTGATGAATGATTTCTATGATCTCACCCACATCGGCATCGCCATTTCGGACATGACGGGGAAGGTGCTGGTGGCTACCGGATGGCAGGATATCTGTACCCGGTTCCACCGGGTCCATCCCGAAACAAGAAAGCACTGCATAGAGAGCGATCTTGAGCTTTCCTCCGGGGTCGAGCCGGGGACCTGGAAGCTGTACAAATGCAAGAACAACATGTGGGATATGGCCACGCCTATTATGGTGGGCGGCCGGCATGTGGGGAATTTGTTCCTGGGGCAGTTCTTCTTCGAGGGCGAGACCCCGGACTGGGATTTCTTCAGGGAGCAGGCGCGCCGGTACGGGTTTGACGAAAAGGCCTACCTGGAAGCGCTCAATGAGGTGCCGATCTGGCCGCGTGAACGGGTCGAAACGGTCTTCCGTTTTTACACACGGCTGGCGACGATGATATCCGATCTGAGCTTCAGTAACCTGCGGTTGAGCCAATCGTTGACGCGCGAAAAGGCCATTGAAAAGCGGTATCGTGACCTGGCGGAGTCGTTGCCTGAGATGATCTTCGAGGTGGACACAAGCGGTAGGATGACCTATGCCAACCCGGTGGCCTTCAAAAAATGGAAGTACACACCGGACGATATGGCGCGGGGCTTGTGGGCCGTGGACATGTTTATTCCCGAAGACCGTCCCCAGGTCGCAGAAAACATGAAAAAGCTGTTCGAGGGAACCATTAGCGGTCTCTCGGAATACACCGCGTTGCGGAAGGATGGGGACACCTTCCCGGTACTGGTTCACTCCACGCCTGTTTTCCACGGGAACAAGCCGGTTGGCATAACAGGGTTGATTCTGGACCAAACCGAAGTGAGGCAACGTACACGGCTGGATCATCTCACGCAGCGTGTGCAGGCGGTTTTGTTGCGCAACGGGCGTAAAGAAGACCTTTTGCAGAAGATTATTGAAGATATTTTAAAGACTCTTAATTTTGAGGCCGGGGCCATTCGGTTCAAGGATGGAGACGACTATCCGTATTGCGCCGTGGTCGGGCTGTCGGAAGATTTCGTCGAGGCCGAACGTTATCTGTGCGCTTTTGATGAAAATGGCGCGTTGATTCAGGACGAGGACGGAAATCCTGTGCTGGAGTGTATGTGCGGCAATATCATCGAAGGGCGCACCGATCCATCGAAACCTTTTTTTACGGTACATGGCTCCTTTTGGACCAACAGCGCGAGCGATATGGCGACCGACATTACGGAGGTCGAGCGGCCCCTGCGCGCGCGCCGCCGCTGTGTCAATGATGGGTATGAGTCGGTGGCCTTGATTCCGCTGCCTTGTACGGACGGTACGGGGGGGCTGCTGCAGCTTAATGACAAACATCGCGATTGCTTTTCGCCATCGCTGATGGCCGGACTGGAGGGTATTGCCCGACAGATTGCCGAAGGCCTGGACCGTATACAAGCCCGCGAGGCCCTGCAGGAAAGTGAAAACAAGTTGCGCCTCATCCTGGACAGCTCGCCGGATGTTATCGTGCAGTTAGACCGCGATCTGCGCGTCATGTGGGCCAACAAAACAGCGAACGACGCGGTGGATGGCCTGATTGGAAAAACATGTCCTGAAGCGTTTGTCGGAGGGGACCTGTCTTGTGAGGGGTGCCCTTGCAAGAAGGCCATTGAGAGCGGGCGGATTGAACGTGACGTGATGTATCATGAGCATGCGCAAATGGTCGCCGACAGCGAGAGCTACTGGGATACGATCGGCATTCCAATGCGGGACTGCGAGGGGCAGGTCACCTCAGTTATTGAGATCGCGCGTAATGTGACAAACCTCAAACGCGCCGAGAAACGCCTGGAGAAGATCAACGAATGTCTGTTGGGTCTGGGGACGGATTTCGACGCCAATGTAAACCGGATTACCGCGCTGTGCGGGGAGATTTTCGGGGCCACCTGCGCGTTATACAACCGGCTGCAGGGGGGCTTGCTTTGTTCGTTGGGGCAGTGGAAGACCCCCGGGGATTATAATCCTACGGACCGTCCCAACGGGCATATCTGTTTTGATATCATCCAGGATGCGAAGGAATATCCGGTGGTCATTCGCCATCTCGATCAGACAAAGTACATGCAGACGGACCCCAATGTGGCCGCGTACCAGTTGAAAACCTATATTGGCCAGATGGTACACTGCGGCACCGAGCCGGTGGGTTCGCTGTGCGTAGTTTTTCAGGATGATGTGGATCCGTCCGAGGAGGATAAGGGCCTCCTGGGCATCCTGGCGGCGGCGCTGGGCAAAGAAGAAGCCCAGAAAAGGGCCGAGGAGGCCTACAGTCGGATTTGTCGAATTGCCACGCAGTTGATTTGTGTGGCTGATCTTAACACCGCCACGTTTCTTCAGGTCAATCCCGCCTTCGAGCATACGCTGGGTTACACCAGCGAGGAAATGTGTTCGCGTCCTTTCCTGGATTTTGTTCATCCGGACGATGTGGAGAAAACAACGGCCATTGTTCGCAAACAACTCAGTCAGGGTGACACGGTGCTTCGGTTCGAAAACCGTTACAGGCGCAAGGATGGGTCCTATCGGTTCCTGGAATGGAACTCGCATCCCAATAGAGACGAAGGATTGCTCTATGCCGTGGCCCATGATATCACCGAACGCAAGCAGTTCGAGGAAGACCTCCAAAATGCGCGGGACGCCGCGGAGGCCGCCAATCGCGCCAAGAGCGCCTTTCTGGCCAACATGAGTCACGAACTGCGCACCCCGCTCAATCCGGTAATCGGGTTTACCGAAATGCTCCTGGAAGAACCGGACTTGCCGGAGGAGCATCGCGAATGCCTGGAGATTGTGAACCAGCGCAGTCAGGATCTGTTGCGCTTACTCAACGATATCCTCGATATCGCCCGTATCGAGGCCGATCGCATGACTCTCAAGGTTGAATGCGTCGATGTGCGCACGCTGATTACGGATGTAATCAAGTTATATGAGATCGCCCTCTCCGGCAAGGCGGTAACGCTGTGTGCATCGGTCGCGTCGAACGTTCCGGAAACGGTTAGACTCGACCCGCTCCGTCTCCGCCAGATACTGATGAACCTGATCGGCAATGCCGCAAAATTTACCGAGCAGGGAAAAATCGAGGTTTCCGTCTGGAGCGAACGGACGCCGCATGCCACCACGCACGCCCCCCCCGCGGGAATGACACTGTTTTTCAAGGTCACGGACACCGGTATTGGCATTCCGGCGGATAAGCTCGACAGCATCTTCCTGGCCTTTGAGCAAGGG
Organism: Spartobacteria bacterium; assembly: GCA_009929845.1. Classification (GTDB taxonomy): domain Bacteria; phylum Verrucomicrobiota; class Kiritimatiellia; order RZYC01; family RZYC01; genus RZZM01. The sequence continues at coordinate 9,969 of RZZM01000075.1, read as the reverse complement.
GACAACACCTTTACCAGGGAATACAGCGGGGCGGGTCTCGGGCTGGCCATCTGCAAGCGCCTGATCAGGCTGATGAAGGGACAGATCGGGGTGCAGAGCGAAGAGGGTAAAGGGTCGATTTTCACCTTTTCCATACCGGTCCAGAGGTCGTCTGCGTCCGCAGAATCTCCAGCCGTCTCGCCGAAAGAAGTCGATGCCCCCTTCGGGACGGATATTCATATCCTGTTGGTGGAGGACGACACACAAAGCCGTGTGCTGGCCGAACGTCTCCTGCGCCGTGCCGGTTACCGTGTGGACAGCGTTGTGGACGGACAGCAGGCGGTTGATGCCTGCAAAAAGGAAACGTATGATGCAATCGTCATGGATGTGAAGATGCCGGTAATGGATGGACTGGAAGCCACGCGGCTCATCCGCATGTATGAACAGAAACAAAATCGGCATACGCCCATATTGGCCATGACCGCCTTTGCGTTTGAAGAGGACCGCGAGGCCTGTCTGACTGCCGGTATGGATGATTACGTTACCAAGCCCCTGGTCATCGGCTCATTTGTTGAAACCTTCAACCGGTGTGTCGTCCGCTTGTCCACATAAAAAAAGAGCGGGTTTTTACCCGCTCCTTTTCGAAATAATGTATGGAGGGCTATGCCGTTACTTCTTCTTTGGGGGCGATGTTGATACGTTTGCCCTGCCGGTCGAAGTTGACGACCCCGTCCTTGAGCGCAAACAGCGTATAATCGCGGCCCATGCCCACATTTTCGCCCGCTACGAAGCGGGTGCCAAGTTGGCGGACAAGGATATTGCCTGTCCGAACCGTCTGGCCGCCAAATTTCTTTACACCGCGACGCTGACCGCGGCTGTCGCGACCGTTACGTACACTGCCCTGACCTTTTTTATGAGCCATTGTGGTTTCCTCCGGAAATAGGTGTTACTCAGCCTGCGCTGATTTCTTCAATTTTAATTTTCACGAGATTCTGACGATGGCCCACTTTACGTTTGTAGCCTTTGCGGCGCTTTTTCTTGAACGCCACCACTTTTTTATCGCGGAACTGTTCGACAATCGTGCCTGTGATTGACGCGCCTTCGACGGTGGGGGCGCCCACCTTCAGCGACTGGCCATCCGAAACAGCCAGCACATCGGAGAGCACGATCTTCTCGCCCTGCTCACCGCTGATCAGCTCAACATCAATAACAGAATCCTTACTGACCCGGTACTGCTTTCCACCGGTTTCAACTACTGCATATGCATCCATAATATCCTCGTCTTCAGCCACCTTCGGCTGCTATTCGGTTTCCTCTATAAGAAAGGCGCAACACCTTACGTAAGAAAACGGAAGCTGTCAATCCCCCTATTTCAATATATTCACACTTTTATGGACGCCTGAAAACCTGCCACCTAACAGGCGGCCAAGCTACCGCCTTGTCCCCTAATACCACAATCCCCTATAAATCCTCCTCGAATTGCCTGATGTCCGCTAACTTCGGAGGCGCAGGGGGGTAGGGCATGCCTTCCACAATCTCCTGGGTCTTTTCCCATTCGATTCCCCATCGTTTTGGGGTGTTCTTTCGCCATTCACGGGCCGTTTTTCCGCCTAATGTGCTGCTCCCAGCCTCGGTAACGCCGGTTACCACGCCTTTTCCAGTGTTCTGAACCCCTTTGGCCGTTTCTGAGACGGTGCCAACGGTCGTTTTGGTCGCGCCATCCCTGATTTCCTTCAAATCGGCGGTTACCACGCCTTTTGCGGTCTGTAAAAGGCCTTTTCCAAAGGTCCCGACGGCCTTTCCTGCCCCTTTCCCGACGTTTCCGACGGCACCAATGGCCGTTCCGGCAATATCCATGCTGGCATCACCTAAATTTCCAACCGTATTGCCCAATCCACCCCCAAAACGCGTGATTACACCGAATAAAACGCTCGATTTGTCGACTTTTGGCGCTTCCGGGGTGCCCGAAATACGTAAAACATGCCGATTTCCGGCAATCATGTCTATTCTAAGGTCACAATCGAGCACATTAGTGGCCAGGGCGAGCTTAACGCCCAGGTCAAAGGCATCTCCGCCCAGCGCGGCGGGCACACCAGTGGGAACCAGGGCCCCGAAGGTGGATAGTTCAATCCCGGCTATCGCCAACGCCGCATTGACGCTGGGGATGCCTGCCCCCACCGGACCGATATGGGCATTGCCGCCTATCAGTGCGTTTTCCTTCCCGGGCTGACACATGCGGGCAGTCAACGCAAGTAGCGCCGGCTCAAGGCTCTCCCCAATCGCATCCGGGTCCACCAACAGATTCTTGAGTTTCAGGTTGATTTGGTCAAGTGTCAGGTCAAGCGCGGGTTTGCCAAGTGTGTGGTCGGTGTAGGTTACCGAACAGTCGGCAAGGACTACTTCCCGGATCAACACCACCTTCGCGGGGCCTTTTTCAGGACTATCCGGCATCTCAACCTGCCCGGTCGCTTCGCCGGTCGTTCCGGCGCCTTTTTTCTTGTCTTTATCCGCCTCCGGCGGAGCAAGGGCTTCCACGTTAAGTATACCATTGGTGGTCTTGACCAGATGGATGGAGGCATTACGCAGATAGACCTCGTTTACGACAATCTGTTCGCTTACGAGGGATTTCAGGGAAATGTTCACATCCAGTTTGCCCAGCGTAAGCAATGCGTTGGTCCCGTATCCCTCCGGCTGGCCGACATACAAGCCCCCGAGACCCAGGTGCCCGCGCAGCAGGCGCAGCTTGAGGCTGTCCAGGTGAACAGCCGTGTGCAGCGCCTCCGGCGCCTTTTCGTTGATGAACTTGAGGGCCGCATCCGAAATCATCACCATCGCGCCGCCAACGAGTACCAAAATCACCACAATGACCACCCCAATACCGCCGAGAACAAACTTCAAACAACCGCCAGCCTTCATCTTTTCGCTCCTTTTTGATGACATTCTCTTAGTATACCACAATATGTAAAATTTTTTAGTCATATTTTTTCCTCTACCCTGTCATATACATGACCACCCGGATATTAGTATCCAGACACCGTATCGCTTCGGAATCCTGAAGGTATCATTATTTCCGGCCGACATTGCTTAACTGAAATTGGCAGATTTGTGTGCAATCGTAAAGAAATCTGCTATATTTACGCTTACCAAAGCGTGTAGAAATCCCGTTTGACTTCTCTTTTTTCCTCGTCTACATTCCTGTCATGGTCATGAAGGAAAAGGAGTCAATACGATGAAAAAGTTAGTCCCCTTATGTTTGCTGGCGCTGGTTTCAATGGGGCTTTCGCTCCAGGCGGAGCCGTCCGCGCTTACCTGGCAGCAGGAAGCGGTTACCCAAATTGATCTCGGTGAATATGACGCCGCCGAGAAGACGGCCAAGCTCAACCGGCGCGAGGATACGACGCAGGCCGAGATTATCCTGATGGCCAGCGGCTTCAAAAAGTGGGATGATGCGCAGGATAAACAGGGGCTGGTCTACGGCAAGACGGCGTACAAGAAACTGACCCGCGAAGTCTCCATGAAAGACGTGCCGCTTCTCCAGGAACTCAAGGCGCTGGGCGGGCAGCAGCTTACGGTTTTTGTCAACGAACTCATCGAGGAGGCCGTCGGCCGCGTGAAAACAGTGGAAGATGTCAACCTGGCCTTGACCGCGCTGGAAACCCTGCCGCCCGATCAGGCGCCCGATGTGATCAATTCGCTGGGTGTCTGGCTCGCGGAAAAACGCGAAGAGGTCAACCAGGGCCAAACCCTTTCCGAGGAAACACAGGCGGTATTCACCAACAGCGTGCTGATCGAAACGCTCATTGACCATGTCCTGACCGAACCGACCACCACGGATAAAGCCATGGGCATGCTTCCCGCAAAAATCCGGCGGGTACTCTCCAGCTCCACCGACACGCATGACGCCGCCGACTGCCTGGTTTTCATCGAGGAACCCGCGTTGCCCTACGTACAGGAACAACTCGACCGCCTCGGGCCCAAGGGCGTAACGCTCGAACAGGACATTCGCATCGCCATCAGTACCCGCGAAATACGCCGTCCCGGCGCCACCTGGTGCTCCGGGCGATAGCAATTGGCTGGCTTTTTTGATTGACCCCCGACCGTTTCGTAATAGACTTTCACAATAATTTTATCAGTGAGAGGAAGCTGGGTTGAGAAATTGAGTCGCTATCGATCAGTATGGAGGATGATGCGCGTGACGGGTGGCGGTGTATGGGGTGAGGGCTGTGGATTTCGGGTCGCGATGGGGCTGTATTTTTTGGCGGGGATTTTCGGATGTCTGGTGATGACCTGTCATGGACAGTGGCGCACGCAGGATATTGAGTTGTCGCCCGGCTGGAACGCGGTCTACCTCGAAGTCCAACCCACACCCGCCGCGTGCGACGCGGTGTTTACGAATCCCGCGATAGAGACGGTCTGGAAATGGGACCGGCGGTTTTCCTCCATCGAATATGTGGTCGATCCCGGCACCCTGCTGCCCGAGGATCCGCATTGGCTGATGTGGTTCCCGTCAGCAAGTTCCAACGCTTTTTTGAGCCGGTTGCGCGTACTCGAGGGCAGCCAATCGTACCTGGTAAAGGTGGCCACCAATGCCGTGCCGTTCAGTCTGCCGGTGAAGGGTGGGGTGATCCTGCCGAGCGTGGACTGGTATCCGCATTCGCTTAACCTGGTGGGCTTTCCCGTCAATCCGGCCAACCCGCCGATGTTTTCCTCGTTCCTGCGGTATACGCCCGAAATCGATACGTCGCTGGGATTTAATAATCAGTTGTTCCGCATCGATGCGTCCGGGCGGGGCGTGACCATTGTCCAGCCCGCGCGCGAACGGATGGCGGCGGGAACGGCGTATTGGGTGGGCTGCGCCCGCGCGCCCGCGAGTATGGGGCCGATTGATATCGCGCCGTCGGCCGGGCTTTCGTTCGGGGCCGTCCTCAGCCAGGTGGGCCTCGATATTCAAAACACCTTTTCCGCGACGGCCCTGACGGTACGCATTGTGCAGCAGGACTCCGAGGCGCCGCCCGCGGGCGACTACCCGGAGTTGGCGGGTACGGTTCCGCTTTCGTATCTCGCGCGCAATGCGTCGAATGAATGGGAGTGGAACTACTGGCCGGTGAGCGGGCTGACGAATACCCTTGCGCCCGACGAAACATGGAGCATTCAGGTCGGGGTTCGACGGGGCGATATGGCGCCCTACATCCCCGCAGGTACCAACGGCTATGTTTATGCCTGTATCCTTGCCGTCGCGGACGCCGAACAGACGACGTTGCTGCGCATTCCGGTGTCCGCCGAGAAGTCTGCGAGTCCTTTGCCCGAGCACGATTCCTGCGAGGGCCTGTGGATTGGCGAAGTGACGCTTGACCGGATCAATGCCCCCGCCTATGACGCGACCAATCTCCTGGCCACGACCGCGCCCTGCGCCTACCGCGCTATCGTGCACATTGACGGCTATGGCCAGGCGCGGCTACTACAGCAGGTGCTGTTGGCCTGGGACCGCTCGTTGACCGATCCGCCCCACACCAACGGCGCGTATGCGCTCTTCACCGACGCGGCCGATGTCCCTGTCGATGCGGAAGAGGTACACCGCATCACCGCCGCCACGTTTCCGCTCATGTCGCCTGTGCTTCTCAGTGGATCGCCCACCGGAACACTCACGGGCGTCGTCACGGTTCGCTACGATGATCCCACCAATCCCTTTTTGCATCGCTACCAGCCCATGCACGACAACCGCGACTGGGACTTTGTGCCCTACACCAACGCCGTTGAAACACGCACGATTTGCCGCACACTTACCTTCACCTTTGGCAGCGACGCCACCAATGCGCCCGCCAACCCCTACTGGAGCGCCGACCGCCTCTCGGGCGTTGTCACCGAGACCTGCGCCGGCCTGCGCGCGCAACCCATTCTCTCTTCCGGCAGCTTTGTTTTTCAACGCATCAGCCGTATCGCGGATTTACAATAAGGAACGAAAGGACTCATACATGAAAAACTACATCTTTTGCCTCTTTGCTCTTGTCATCTTGTTCCTTCCGTTTGCCGTGCTGGGCGATGACGTTCCCGCCGCGCTTAATTACCAGGGTGAACTCACGGACAATCTGGGGGGGCCTTTGACCAGCGGGTATTATCACATCGAGTTTCGCATCTGGGAACACCCCACCGAATCCGGCGATGCGAACCTGATCTGGGGGCGCATGTTTCCCCTGCATGTCATGGACGGCGGGATCTTCAACATCCTTCTCAGCGACGACGGCGGCGAGGTCTCCGATCCCACGCCGCAGACCAACGACCTGCGCGAGGCCTTCGGTGACGAAGACCGCTACCTCGGGCTGACCATCACCCGCACGCCCGCGGGCGACGTGTCTTCCCCGGTCGAGATCAGTCCCCGTCAGCGCCTGGTCAGCGCGCCCTACGCCTTTCATTCCCAGCACGCCACCTTCGCGATCAATGCCAACCACGCCGACAATGCCGATCACGCCGCCAACGCCACTAACAGCGCCGAGTTGGGTGGCCTGCCCGCCTCCGACTACGTGCTCATGGGCCAGCTCCCCGCCGCGCAGACCCCCGCCACCCTGCTGGTCTGGGATGGGGCCAACGCCTCATCCATCGACGGCCATATCGACGGGACCAGCTTTGTGGTCACCGGCTACACCGTCCGCGCCGCCGGACTCATCGTGACCAATGGCGTGATCACGCCCTCCGTCGGTGGTGACATCACCCACGGCATCGAGTTCCCCGCGAACCCGGCCACCGGCACATCGGACCGCGCCTGGATGAAGTACTCGGTCATCACCAACGAGGATTGCCTTCTGGAGATCGGTGTTGATAATGACCTCGAGGATGACCTCGCCCTCCACGCCTCCGGCGAAATTCGCGCCAACGCGAACGAGATCACGCTCACCGCCACCGACACCCTCAGCCTGCATGGCAAGGTCCAGGCCTTCGGCTCATTAACCCAGGTGGCGAATCTGGAACAGGATGATTGGTACACCGATACGACCGACCGCGACACCTTCTACATCGTTTTTTTGACCGCCGCGAAGGTTACGGTTTACCTGGACAGCTTTTCTTTCCCGCTACGTGCGGCGCGCAGCGACGACTGGAACGAGGGCACTCACATGTTCCCCGTTGCCAAGGGCGAAACTATTGCAATACACTATGAGGAAAATCTCGAGAATGACTCTCACGTTTATGTCTATAAACGACCCGTGGGGCTGTGAGGCGGCGCATGATGCATGATGGCGGAAGGATAGTTTGGGTCGCACCCTCGAAAAGGGGACCCGAACCGATTTTTCCAATCATTGGAAACTTTTTTCGCGATTTTTCCAATCATTGGAAACTTTTTATGCGATTTTTCCAATCATTGGAAACTTTTTGCGTGATTTTTCCAATGATTGGAAAAATCTTGACGGTTGTTTTTTTGCTTGCGGCGTCCGCCGCGCGGGGGGCGGATGCGAATCTCGATACGGTGTATCGCAATCTGTGGTTCTCACCGAGCCCTGAGGGCGGGGCCTGGTCGAACTATTTCGGGACGTGGCCGGACGGGGCGCTGACCAATGCCTCGACGCCGCTTTATCACGGCAACGCGCTGGGCAACACCAATGATGTCGCGCCTTCGGGCGGCGGGGTCAGCCTGCGGCGTTCGGCATTCGGGCAACCGGTCGAGGGGCTGCGACCGGACTTTCCGCTCGGGAGTGTCATCGTGCCGCCCGTCGGCGCGAACACCAACGTTCCCCCCGCCAATTTCGTGTCCCGCCAGGCCGGCAATAACGCAAATGCCTATTACGAATGTACCGATCCGGTGGGCGGCGCGTTCTGGGCGCCCTCGACGCGGGAGGTCATTGCCGCGCAGCCCAACAATGTGGAGATTCATTGGATCATGAACGACGGCTCGACCAATGTGCAGGTGGTGATGATCGGCGCGGTGCCCTACAAGCGACCGGCGCGCCTGTTCTGGACCGAGTCGCCTTACGACGCTCCAACTGTCAACCTGCAGGGGCTCTTCCCGGTGCTGCATTACAACTCCGAGATCCCGCCGCCCGTGTATAATGTGACCACGAACGTCAATGGCTCCCTTACCAATGTGACCTCGAACGTGGTGAGCGGGGTTTGGCTGGACGACCAGAAAGCGCTGCGCGGCATCGGGGTCAGCGGCATGCTTATCCTTGAATACTATACGGAGGGAACCTATACCGAACAGGTGCAGCCCTGCGGTATTGAAATCGTGCAGGTGCTCGAGCCGGAGATCGCGACGATGGAGGCCGATATCGGATCACGGTTGCTCCCGCGCGACACCTATTGGAGCCAGGTGGACGGCGACGAAGGGGTCTACCCGCAGGTGCAGGCGGGCCTGAACGATACGGTCTTCGTCAATACGCTATCCGGGCCCAAAGACAATTGGGCCTTTGCGATCAAGAAGACGGTCGAGGCGCCGTGGTCCCTTGAAATCTATTGGGAGCATCAGGGTCTGATGGGGGTGATGTGGCCCTACGAGGTGGACTGGTATTCCTGCGACTGGCCGGCCCAACCCCAGCTTTACGTGGTGGCCGAGAGTACGCAGGATTGTGCGCGGGTTGTCATCCCGACGGGGCTCAACGCGCAGCTTATGCCGGATATGGACCCGCCGCTGCACGCGCATCTTTCCAGCAGCGGGCGCGCGTTTTACACCGACGAACCCGGCCTTTGCCTGCTGAAATACACCACCGAGCACGATATCTGGTTCGAAGTGATTCGCACCGTGCTGCATGATGACCCGACCTACTTTGACCTCGAAATCCATGACGCGGTTATCGGCGAAGAGCTTCGCCCGCCCGCGGAAACCGCGCACGCGCTCGCGCTCGATGGCGTCGGCGATTTCGTGCACATGGCCGAGAACTGGCTCGATGACGAAGAAGATTGGTCGCTGGCGATGTGGTTTTATCCCAACAGCGTCACCAGCGGCACGCTTTATGCCGAGGGGAATCCGTACCTGACCTTCTCAATGGCGCTGACCAACGATGGCGCGATGGCGGTCAGCGTCTACAATGCCGCCGATCCGTCGAATGTCTGGGCGCATCTTCTTTCGCCAACCGGGACCGTCGCGGCGGGGCGTTGGCATTATCTTTCCGCCACGCTCACCGGCGGAACCGACAGCAATGGCGCATTCGCGCTGTATCTCGATAACCATGTGGTCTTCGACACGAATGGCGTCCACCGCATCGCCGGGAGCCCGGCGGGCATGGCGAAGCAGTCGGCGCTGGGCGCTTGCGCCCCGGCATCGGCCGCCGCCTATGGCTTCCTGAACGGGCGGATCGACCAGACGCGGTTCTGGAGCGAAGCGCTCGCGCGGGATACGCTCTGGAGCAACCGCTACGAGACGACGAGTACCGCCACCAACAATCTGATCGCGGACTTTCCGTTCACGGAAGGGGTCGGCGAGATCGTCCACAACGCGCAGGGCGGTAAAAACGGGACGATCTATGGCGAGGCGCGGTGGACCTACGGGCAGGTCGAGCCGGGCGCGGATTACGCCGATTTCCCCGGCTACGTCTACCGGCCCTTTGGCACACGGTATAACATCAACCGCTACAACTATCCGACCGAGGCCGATCCCGAGGCCGCCTCGTATGTCTTCCCGGTCAACGAGGGGAGCCTTGAGGTCTGGTGGGCCAATCCCACCCGGCAGGCCGACATGCCCGCGGTTTATTATCCCTCCTACGTCAGCCGCTATGCCTGCGACTGGCCCACGAACGCCCCGCAGATTATCATCGCCTCCGGCCGGGGCAGCACGGGCGACCAGATTGTCAGCACAACCAATGCGCTCGAATTCGGCGGCGCGGGCGAGGTGGTCATCTCGAACGCCCCCGCGCTCGACTTCGGCGAGACACTGACGATCGAGTTGTACGTGAATTACTACGCGTACTTCCCGCCGGAGTACATCCTCTCGACGATGTCCACGGGCGTGAACGCGGCCGGATTCGCCTTGGGCAGCGGCTTCAGCGCCTCCAGCGAGTTCCGCGCCGA
>RZZM01000436.1 GCA_009929845.1 Spartobacteria bacterium | reverse complement strand
ATCTACGATTTCGGCGATTAAGGCGCTGATCTCCTGCTGGTGCTGCTCACTCCAGGCCTGCAATTCCGTTTCGCCCGCAAGCGCCATTTGCTGAAGGATATCCGTGCCCTTCAGCAGGATATCCGCGTGCGAGGGCTGGATGACGATCTGACTGTTCTGCGCGGCCACAAAGCAATCTTCCATCGCGTGCGCCACCTTGACGACCGGGTCCAGCCCGATGATGCGGGCGGCGCCTTTTACCGAGTGCGCGGCGCGCATAAGGCGCTCCAGGTTGTCCATGGCCGTGGGGTCCTGCTCAATCGCCAGCAGGCCCTCGTTCAATACCGCTGTCTGCTGTTCCACCTCCGTCTGAAAGAGGTCAAACATGGACATGCCACCTAAATTACCGCCGCCATTCGTCATTTTCGTATGCTCTTGCTTATATGGTTGATCATCGTCGCTACATCCAGGAGTCCGACCGTCCGCGCATCATCCTGGCGCAATACCCCTTCGGAATACTTCCCGGCCGCTTTGTCCAGCGTCGTGGGCAGCGGCTGTACATCCTCCGCGGCATAGCGGTGGATGCCGATACACTCATCAATCGTAAACACCCAGTGCTGCCCGTCCTGCTCGAAGATACACATGCGCGCCCTGGTCCCCGGCGCCGCTGCCGCGGCGCGCGTCACACCCAGCAAATCGTGCAGCGAGATATAGAGTTGCAACTGCCCGCGGATACTGACAAGGCCCTTGAGCAACGGGGATTTCCGGTGCGGAATTTTACGGATGGGCTGCGGGTCCATGATCTCCACAATGCGCCGCACCGGCAGTCCGAAATATTCATCACCAAGCCGGAAGACAAAGACGCTTTGATCGCCTGTGCGCTGTTGTTCCTTGACACGGGCCAGGTCGTCCGCCCACTCGGCCAGGTAATGGTCCGGGGCGGGTCGGTCCAACAATGATTGCCCGGCGGCGGCAAAGACCGGGCAGTTCCGGCAGTGGATGTGCTCCTCGAGTTTCTCGCAGGAGGCGTCGCCCCACACGCCAATTTCTTTCCAGCAGGTCCGTATGTCCGTACTCATCGCGCCACCCCGTTGGTGTGATTAGTTTGCGCCATGCCGATGCGTCCGAACACGCGCGCGGCCCGTTGTTTGAGACGGGACGCGCCGACCCGGTCGCCCTGGAGGGCCTTGAGCGCGCTCAAATGAACCATGGCCTCATAGCAGTTATTGTCCAGGTACAACGCCCGGCTGAAATGGGTTTCCGCGTCCTGCATGCGGTTGGCCTGCTCGTAAAGAATGCCCGTCAGTAAATATAGTTCCGGCAGGCGCTGGCCCTGCTCAATGAGCGCCTGGCAGATGGCCGTCGCTTGGGCGGTCTCGCCGCGGTCGGCAAGGTGCCGCGCGTTTTCCAGCGTAAGCTCCGTGGGGCCGGTGGCAGGCGCCGTTAGGTCGGGGGTAACGGAAACCGGCGTCACTGCGCGCGGCGCCATTTCACGCGTAATCTCCCTTGTCGCATAAAGAGGGGGGGGCGGCCTGGCGGGCGCGGGCGTTTTTTTGGGCGTCTTCTCCCGCAACGTCGCCGGGTGTTTGCAATAGCAGAAGGACCCCTTGAAGTCGACGGGCGTCAATCCGCTGTCGCCCAGCGTCAGCATTTCGGCGTGACCCAGAAACAGGCACCCGTCGTCGCGCAGGATGTCAATGAGCAGTTGCTGCACCTGGCGTCGCGCCTCCTTGTGCAGGTAGATCAGTAAATTTCGGCAGAAAATAATATCAAAGGGAACGCGGACCGTCCGTTTGTCATACGCGAGCAGATTCTCGTTGCGAAAGGTTACACTCGCGCGGACCTCATCGTTGATCCGGTAACGGTCCTCGGTCTCATGCGTGAAATAGGTATCACGATACGGGGCGTTGTCCTCCCGGAATGCATGGCGACCGTAAACGCCGGATTCCGCCGCAGCAATCTGTTGACGGCTGACATCCATGCCGACAACCTGGAAGGCTTCCCGGTTCCAGCCCGCGTCCAGGAACGTCATGGCGATTGAGTAGGGCTCCTCGCCGCTGGCGCAGGGGACACTGAGTATGCGCGCGGGGGTGTGCCGCGTCTGGAAAACAGGATCGCTGATGAGGAGACGCAGGTAATCAAACGGGTCCCGGTTCCGGAAGAAAGAGGTCTCGGGAATGATCACCGTTTCGATCAGGTTGTCCATTTCATCGGCGTCCGTCCGGATGACGTCCGCATACTGCTGCTCATCGGTTATCCCGCATGCGTTCATGCGTTCGTGGACCGACGACAGGATGCACCGGTCGCCAATGGCCTCCGGATCAAGCCCCAGCACGCGCGAGAGACGATGTTTAATATCGGGCAGGGCGGTTTTCATGGGCGCGTATCCCGCCGGGTTAAGAGTTGGGCCTCGAGGTCGGGAGGCAGCAGGTTGGTTGGTTCGATACGCTGAATAATGCCTTCCGTGTCACAGACCACTTTGCCGAGAAACGGTTTGTCCGGCGGCGCGTATCCGGGGTCGACAAAGGCCGGGTTCTCGTAGGAATGGGTCGAGGTAATGGCTTCGGCCAGGATGCCCACCAGGTAGGTCCGGTGGTCGGCGGCCGGATAATCAATCAGGATAATTCGCGTACTCAGCCGTTGAGCCGCCGCCCGTCCTGCCAGCAACCTGACCAGGTCGATGACTGGAACAACCCGCCCGCGGAAATTCAGCATGCCGGCCACATAGGCCGGCGCGTCCGCATAGGGGCGCAGGGCCACATACGGCACGATCTCCACGATGGAACGTACCGCCAGCGCGTATTCCTGCCCGGCTGTCTCCAGTTTAATAAAAAGCATACCTGTCCATGGATTGTCTGTTGCTACACATTGAACCGGGAAACTTCCTGTTGCAGCGCGCGCGCCGCTTCCCGCAACTGTCCGGTGGCTTCATTGAACTGGCGCAGGCTTTCGGACGACTGCCGCGCGCCCTCGCTGAGCTGGACCATGGCATTGTTGATCTGCTGCGCGCCCTGTGTCTGCGCCTGCATGCCTTCACTGACCGATTCAAATTCGGGGTTCAACCGCTGTACCCGCTCGATGATACCCGCCATCTGTTGACTGATGGTGGCGATCGCCTGCACGCCGTGCCGGACTTCCTCGTTGAATTTGTCCATCTGCATGACGCCGGAGGAAACCGAAGACTGCATCTCGTGGACCATCTTTTCGATATCGAGGGTAGCGGTGGCGGACTGGTCCGCCAGGCGACGGATTTCGCGGGCCACCACCGCAAAGCCCGCGCCGTATTCGCCGGCCTTTTCCGCCTCGATGGAGGCATTCAGCGAGAGTAGGTTGGTCTGGTCGGCGACCTTCGTTATGGTCGTGACAACGCTACTGATGTTATTGGCCTTTTCGCTGATCACCGAGAGCTGTCCGGAAATCGTGGCCGTGGCCTGCTCCAGGGTCTGCATGGTATCCTTCATGCCGGTCAGGGCCGCGTGCCCGTCGTCGGCCGTGGTGGCCGCTTCCCGCGCGCCGACCTGTACCCCCTGCATGGTATGGGACAACTCGTTGCTGGTCGCCGATATCTCCGTGACGGCCGCCGCCACCTCTTTGGTGTGGCATTCAAATTCCTTGACCGTCGCCTCCTGTTCCTTGGAGGCCGCCGCGATTTGCGTGGCGGTGGATACCAGTTTGACGCCGGA
>RZZM01000435.1 GCA_009929845.1 Spartobacteria bacterium | reverse complement strand
CCGTTTTTCGCCATTTTCGGCGTGAAACGAGTGCGGCGCTTAGCGTCCCACTGGCACGGAAGGCTCGGGCACAGGGGGAAGGAAAACGTAAATAGTGGAATTCCGCTCAGTGAAGGGCCGGGCGTAGGCCAGAAATTGCTTGTAGCGCATTTCCGCCGGCAGGAAAAAAAGGACGACCGGCAGGCGTTCTTTGGTTGCAAGCCAGGCGCTAACCTGGTCTACGCTTCCGATATCAATTTTTGTCACCACCAGCTCCGGTTCGTCCGCGTCGTCCGCCCAGATTTCATCAATATCATTGATATGGCCCGTGACGCCGCCCCCGTCCAGGCGCAGGTAGATTTCGCACGGCTGGCTTGGCCGGTTTTCACGCTCGCGAAAGGCCTCGGGGGGTATAAAGGCCCTGTAGTAGGGCTGTCCGGGCAAGGGGGGCTCAATGCGGATGCCTTCGCCGGTATCCAACGCGGAAAGAAACACATACAGCCCCCGTACCCCGGCCAGCGTCAGGTCCCCATCCGGCGCAACCGTCACAAACGGGTCCTTGCCCGCTCCGGTGATGCGCCCGAAATGCGCCAGCAGGCTTGTCAGGCGCATATTTTCGCCCAGGGTTTCGCCGTCGGGCAGGCCCAGGTCAAAGACCATCTCCTGCAGGCTATCGCCTCGGGCGCCCGCCTGCGCCCTGGCTTTCAGAAACAGGTCCTCGACATGATGCTCGCCCAGGGGCAGCAAGCGCTCAATGACAAACTCCATCGGATAGCGATGCGGCAGCGAGACCTCCGCATTGAGTATCTGCGAGCCGTACACCTCGGTATCCACCTGTTTGTAGGGCACATCCAGCACTGTCAACGGTTCGTTGTAGTCCGCCACAATACAACGTGGATCGTATTCTGACGCCGCGTACACGCGTCCGGTGCCCGCTTCGTCCTCCACCCAGACCGATCCGACGAAGCAAAACCCCTTTTCGGGCATCGTTTTTCCGGTATTTTTGTTGTAGATCACCTCTTCGGCCCGGACACGCCTCGGAGTGCCAGTATTCCACTCGAAAAACACATTCACGCGGTCGCCTTTGGGCCACATCTGGAGTTTTTCGTAATTTACAGGACGTCCCGGACGCGCGCCGATAAATTCCAGCGCGCGGTGTATCTCCAACGGATCGGCGAAAGCATAGGCATAGGCCTCGTAATCATGCCCACTTTTGTGCGAAATCAGCATAAATTCGACCGGATCGCGCGAATTGATCCCTGTACTCTCGCCCCAGAGCCGTATCCAGCCCTCTTTGCGGTTGGCCAGTAGCGCGTGACGCACCATCATGCCCGGATCGTCCCCAAACTGCTCTTCATGGCGTGCATCCAACGCGCGGACCTTCTCAAGCGTCGAAATCTGCGCATCCCCCATTTCGTTCGTCATCGACGAAAAACACGAAAAAATCATCAAAAAATACAAAAATATTGCCGTTTTCGACGAAAAATCGCCAAAAAATACGGTTTTTTTGTGAAAAATATGAATTTTTTGCGATTTTTTGCGATTTTTCGTGATTTTTTTGTATTTTCTCCAAAAGTCATCCTGTGAATCATTTTTTTGACAGGATGAACAGGATATACAGGATTTTGCATAACTGCAGCAAAGCAGTGAGATGGTAACATGTATTAATCTCTTTAACAAATTGCCCATTTTCTACATTCCTCTCACCGAATAGATCATACATCTCATTGTACTATATGTGACGAACAGCATAGAAATCCTGTTCATCCTGTTCATCCTGTCTAATAAAAAGCTGTTATTGAGGAGTTATTTTTATTTATCCGAGGCGATTGAGCAGATTTTCGGCATTTTGGCCCAAAATTTTCTGCAGGAGGTCGTCGGGCAGGTGGAGGGCGTACCATTGCGCCAAATCCTCTTTTTGGTCGCGCCAGGGGGTGTCGGTGCCGAAAAGCAGGCGGTCGGGCGGATGGCGCTCGACAAGGCTCCGGACCCGTTCAGGGGGCATATAAAAGAAGGCGAAGGAGGTTTCTATATAGATTTCTTTGCCGAGCAGGAATTTTTCGACGTTATCCCAGTCTTCCCACCCGCCGAAATGGGTGGCCACGAAGACAAGATCGGGGTGATGGCGCACGACGCGGGCGACCCGTTCGGGATCGGCGCAGGTATACCGCGGAAAGGCGATATCGTAGCCGGTATGACTCACAAACATGAGGCCCAGCTCGGAAAGCGTTTCATAGATGGGATACATACACTCGTCATCGAGCTTGAATTCCTGGTAATAGGGATGCACCTTGATGCCTTTAAAGCCCTCTTCCTTGATGATCCGCAGCTCTTCGATGACATTTTCGGACGCCGGATGAACGGACGGAAGCATCACCAGCCGGTCGGAGGCGGTTTTAACCGACCAGTCAAGAATGGGCCGAAACTGCTTCGGGCGCGTGGCGATCGAGCAGATCACCGCCTTCTCGATTCCCGCCTCGTCCATCGAATGTAAAAGGCTGTCCGTTCGCCCGTCCAGCACCGCCGGCACATCGCAGCCATCCTGCAACGCCGTCATCGCCTTCTCCGCCAGGCTGTCCGGGAACGCGTGCGCATGAAAATCAACTATATGCATGTTACCTCTCTCAATTTTATACTCAACTTAACCCCTTTTTTCATGCAGCATGTGCCCTCGACTGGCCAACGAGCATGGATTCAATACTCAAGTGGTAATCTAAGCCAGGCCACTCTATCCCTGTCCCTGCACAAATAAATATCCACTTACTAATCTGCTCAACAGTAGCGTGCATGAGTTCAGGATACCACTGCATGGGAGTCGAAATGATCCGTCCATCCGATAGCTCAACATGAAGGTATCTGTCATCAAAGTGAACAGCTTTACCGGTTAAAGTACTCATCCCATTTCCTTTCGAATTCTGCATTGTTTGCTCTTGCAATTTTTAATGCCCGTTTAATATCGGTGGCCCTCATGCTCGCTTTGATAACTCGTAGTGTCCCCAGCTCAATTCGGGCATGCCCACTTGCATTCATAACATGAATATGTCGCGGTGCATGCTCATTCGCATAAAAAGAATTTAAACCCATCTTGATCCAATAACGTTGGCATTGTTCAATAGCACCTTTCACTTAAAAAAGAACTCTGGCACATCGCGCTGAAAGAATCAAGTCTGTTGGACTTTCAAGAATTGTGATTACGAGTGTATGTTCACCTCAACGCGCTTAATTCCGGCTTTTTGTGGCGGGTGAAAGGCATTTTCTGCTAAAAATGGGCCCGCATTCAAGCGTCATGGTGACGTTGGTGAGGCGGGCGCGGATATAGCCGAAGGCGAGGTCGTAATCAACCATCAGCGGGACCATGCTCCATTCGGGTGTGTCATTTAATTCCCGGTTCAATATCGGCTCATCCAAGCCCCCGGCGAGTTCGCGCAGTGAGGTGGCCCACAGGTACATCTTTCCCTTGCGGGCCTCCGCCTCCTGAACACCTGACAAGCCCCCCATAAGAGTTGCGGTTTATATGGCGTGCAGCACCGGGATCGGTTCAGGGCTGAGCTCAAAAAAGATAACCCTGGAGCTGCCGGGAAATTTGGCGTTCAGTTGGTTAAGTTGATCCAATACCTGATGGATATCAATATCAACCAGTCCTTTAGCGTATCGGGCCAGCAATTTATCTCTGGCCTTTACTATTTTCTTTTTTTTCTTTTCCAATTTCGTGTACTC
>RZZM01000434.1 GCA_009929845.1 Spartobacteria bacterium | reverse complement strand
AACGATCCGCTCCAGATCCGCCCGGTCATAGGCCACTTCATCGACAGCGGTTCCCACCAGAAAGGACGTTGGACTGAAGAGTGCCAGCGTCCCCGCCCGATCACGGCGCACGAGATAGGTGTCGAGGTAGCGCCTCAGGGCCTCCTGCAGCTGCGCTTCGCGGCTGATGGTTGGCATCGCGAGGTGGTGACTCCTGGGTCTTAGGTTGCACGCCGACGGCGCCTCGGTGTCGCTACGGTAAGGCGAGCGGCGTCACGCCGGCAAGCAACGGCGGATGACCAAACATGACGCCAAATGACAGCCTCGAACACCTTATGGATACGCCTGGAGGGCTTTCGGTCCGCTGGTCCTTGCGGCCTCGTGGCCTCGCGGCGTCTGGGGAAGAGCGGACGCCGCGTGATTTGGCATCAGGACAGCGGGTGATCCGTCTCATCCATCACCAACCGGTGGCGCTGATGGCCCAGAGCGATTCCTGATCCGCACACGGATGTGCTCTCAAGATGTCATGTCCCGTCATCTCGCGTCATCTTCTGCTCGTTGTTTCGCCTGGATTCAGGGCTTAGCGTATTCGAAAGGCCGAGCGGATGCAGGCGCACTACATCACCGCCGACTGTGCCCCGAACGACGTGTATTTTCAGCACCAACCGGGCACGCTCGTCCGTTGAAATGAGCAATACAAGCAAGGGTCACAAAAACCAATGAGAAGAAACAACATGAATATAAATCCTATCCGGCTTGCACTAAAAGTGTTGGCCACTATTATCGCGCTGTCGATTAACTTCACCGCAACGGCTTACGACAGAAATCATAACTGGGACACACCGAGGCAATGGTTCGGCAAGGGTAAAGTCGAGGTCATTCTTGACGAGCCACCCTATCCCACCGAAACATTCACGCGAATTGGCTATACCCTGAAAACTTGGGAATTCGAGAAGGACAACCTTGAGCTAAACAGAATCGTCGTGCTGAATGGCCTAACCGGCGACGAATTGCTGACGCTCGAGGGACAGGATTTACCTCAGATCTGGAAGGATCCACTACCTGAATTTCCGTATCCTGTCGACCCGATCCATCACTACTACCTCTCGATTCAATTACCACTCCCTCTCGACGCCAAGCTGCCGAGGACCATTGTCCATCGTCTTGTCTTCTTCGATACCCAACGTATGAAAACTGTGACGATGAAAGGCGGATGGTTCGCTCCACGCATTCGTGAAACGCCGCTGGCGATATCCTCGCCAGTCAGAGGGGATCGTCTGGCCTTCATCAATCAATCCACCAACGACTATCATTTCAATGTGCTCATCTTTACCGATGGTGCCATTTATACGCCGGAGCGCTTCGCCACCGACACGCTCCAGTTCGACGAATCACTGACATCCTATTACGCAGGTGATCCCGAAAAAAACGAATCGTTTTTCAATTATGGAAAGCCGTTGTATGCCGTTGCCGATGGTACGGTGATCCGTGTTGTGGACGGCTTGCCAGAAAACAATGGGAGCGCTCATGATGCGCCGCTGGATACCTTCGAGGATTACGCTGGTAATTATCTAGTCTTGGATATCGGACAGGGACGGTATGCGGGATACATGCATTGCATACCCGGATCGTTCAAGGTGCGGGAAGGCGACCAGGTACGGGAGGGTGACGAATTGGCACGCCTTGGAAATTCTGGGAATTCCGATGCCCCCCATCTCCACTTCCAGATCACTGACGATCCCGATGTCTTCAAGTCACGTGGCATACCATTCGTGCTGAAAGCCTATACCAAAGTCGGAGATGCAGAGACAGGTCTTCCACAAGATCCTCAAGAAATAACCGATTCAATGATGGAACAGACGACCCTGTTCAATACGTGGTAAGACCTCAATTGTATGGCGCGCCGCATGAGGTGATCAGTAAGTTCTCGATCATCCTTTCACCTCAGCGGCCACCGAATACGTAGGATCGCCAGCCGATGCACCTCAAGATGATCAAGGCCGATCCGGGTGTCGGTGACGACTTCAGCCAAGCAGGATCTACGTCCGGGACGAAACATGCCAAGACCCAGCGAGTCCCTATGATCCACCCTTCTTGATGAGACGGATGATGTCCATGCTTCCGAACGACTATCCCCACCTGCCGCTGTCCCGCCGTGAAGTCCTGCGCCTGATCGGTCTCGGACTACTGACACCCACACTCGCTGAACTCTTGACTGGCGGCATCAAGGATAGCGTCGCGGCTCCCATGACCTATGGAGCAACCATCGCCGATGCACGAGCGACGATCGCCGACCTCATCGACAGTGACGGAGGGCCCAATGCGGTCTCGGTTGCACTGATCGACGACCGGAGGATCATCTGGGCTGAAGCCTTTGGCTTCCTCGATAAGAAAACTGGACGAGCAGCCAAGTCCACAACGCTGTTCGGCCTGGGCTCCGCCAGCAAGGTCCTCGCCGCTATCGCGACCCTGATCCTGGTCGATCGCGGGCTAGTCGATCTCGACACGCCCTTCGTTCACTATGTGCCCGAATTCCGCATGGCGGATGCGCGCTACCGGGACATTACCGTCCGCATGCTGCTCAGCCATTCATCCGGCCTTCCGGGTACCGACTATCGCAATAGTCTGACTTTTTTCCCGGTAAAAGGGCACGTCCATCAAGTCTTGGCGACCCTGGCCAGCCAACGGCTCAAGCATGACCCGGGGGAGATGGCGGTGTATTGCAACGATGGCTTTTCACTGATCGAGCTGTTGGTCGAGGCGGTGACCGGTGTTGCCTACACCGATTTTGTCGCCAGGAAGATTTTGAGACCCTTGGGGATGCGGCGTAGCCGCTTTGGTATCGAGACACTGCCCCCCGGCAGTTATGCCACGACCCTCAACGCCAACGGGGAACCCAACCCCAAGGAATATATCAACGTTCATGCTACCGGCGGCCTATACAGTACACCTGGCGACATGGGGCGGTTGGCGATGCTGCTGCTTAATGGCGGGCGTCTGGGAGAGTTGCGCTTGTTGTCCCCAGAGGCTGTCGCGGAGATAGGCTGGGATCAGTCGGCAACCCTCCCGCTGAACCCGCTCCAGTTGAACAGTTTCGGACTGGGCTGGGACTCTGTCCGTCAACCGGGCCTGGCCAAGGTCGGAGTGACCGCCTGGGCCAAGTATGGCGGCTCGACCTATTTTGGCACCCAATTTGACATCGCCCCGGACGAGGGCCTGGCCGTCATCGTGATGCGGGTTGGCGGCGACCTGGACGTAGGAACCTTGGCCGAGCGGATCCTGCTGCATGCCCTGGCGGAGCGGGGCAGCATTGCTGGGGTTCCGCAACCCCTGACGCCCAATCCACCCCCGACGATCCCGACCAGCGAGGCGGAATTGCTGGCCATGTGCGGCGGCTATACGGCTCGGGATCTGCACCGCCTGGCGCAACACGACCAGAGCTTGGCCTGGTTGCAAGGATCCGACGGGCAATGGCTTGAGATCTTGGCGGGTCTGCGGCAGCGCCAGGGCGGCGACTGGATCGCCGACAGCGTGCCGGACCTGGCGCTGTTCGTCGTTGAGGCTGATGGCCACCGACATCTGGCTTTGCGTGGGCTCATGGGACTCAAGCATTATGAATTGGTAAATAGTGCCTGAACGGAAACCGCTTTATTCATGCAGAACAATGGGTTAAAATATTTCTCGACTCCGAAGATCGCGAGCCTGCTCGGCGTCCTGAGGC
>RZZM01000074.1 GCA_009929845.1 Spartobacteria bacterium | reverse complement strand
CCGGTTTCCGCCGCGGAGAGGGCGGCCATGAAGCTTTCGGCGTCGCGCATTTCCCCGATCATGATGACGTCCGGGTCCTGCCGCAAGACGTGTTTGAGCGCGGCGTGGAAGGACATGGTATCGAGCCCCACTTCGCGCTGCGAGATGACCGAAAGGTTGTCCTCGAAGATATATTCGATCGGGTCCTCGATCGTGATCACGCGGCACTTGCGGTGCTGGTTGATTTCATTGAGCATGGCCGCGAGGGTGGTTGATTTACCTGATCCGGTTGTTCCGCTGGCCAGGATAATGCCGCGGGGCATCATCGCCAGTTCCTTGAGCGTGAGCGGCAGGCGCAAATCCTCGAAGGTGGGAATCTGTGTTTTAACATGGCGCAGGGCCAGGGCCGGTTTGCCGTGACAGACAAAGACATTCACCCGGAAACGCCCGACGCCCTCTTCCTGGAGCGAAAAATCCGCTTCATGTTCAATCTCGTAGCGCCGCCGGGTATGCTGGGGCAGGATTTCGCTGACGACAGCTTCTACCTGTTCCTGGGTTAAAAACCCCATACCGCTGGCGGAAAGATCCCCGCGAATACGCAGCATGGCCTCGTGGTCACTGGTTATGTGGACATCGGAAGCATTCAGGTTGATGGCACGGGCTAAAAGTTCTCGCAGAAGGGACATAGGAAACTGGCCTCCTTGGCAAAACAGTGCAGGTGAGGGCGCGCGGTTTCCGGAAGGTCAAGGAAGTACAGCCATATCCGATAATTGACGTCCCCATTCAACTTTTCACAGTGCACCACCGCGCCGGAACACTCGACCTTCGCAAGGTGGGGATTTTCGGGGATACTCAACGTGAAATTAAGAATACTGTATTGGGGAACCTGTCGTTCAGAATAAAACTGCACACCCAGCGGACAACATCGAAAAGTAGCGGGCTGCCGGACGCCGTGGTCGCTATCGACATGTACGAGTACCTCGCACCCCGTTTCAGTTGTATTCGCTATTTGAGCTTCCATTATCTGCTGTCACACAGGAAAGCCGCGCTTTCCCATTGTTAATTGTTCGCGCCATGTTAGCCATTTGTGAAGACCATGTCAAACCACAGCTAAAGAATGCGTTGCATTTTATTACTCCCCCACAATACGACAGGAATGCGTTCTTTCAAGTGCACAAGGCGAAAATATGGCATCATTTTTTATGCCGGGCCCCGAATCCGTTTTCCTTGAGGAGGCCAAGGGTGGTCAGCAGGTAGATATTTTGCGGCAGCCAATACTCGCGACTGTCCCATGAGGGGCCCCAGGCGGGCAGGTTTTTCGTGCCTTTTCCGATAATTCCGTTGGGAATACCTCCTTTAATATGCCCGGTCCCCAGCCGGTCACCTATCAGGGGCGGCTCGCTGTGCCCCAGGCCGGTGATCATACAATATCCCAGCGGGTTGACGCCCAGCAGCCAGTTGAGCTGCCGGACCGCCATCGAGGCCAGGCGGGGGTCCGGGGTGTCCTTATTACATTCAAGCGCCAGGGTTGCCATGAGCAGCATGTCGCAGTTCAATCCGTGGTCGCGTACCCATGCGTCGCTATGGCTGAACGGGTAGACCTTGAACTGGCCTGGTGAAACTGGCTCGAGACCGAGAGCCATCTGTTTGTAGGGGGACTGCTCCGACATCCCGAGGATGTAGCCTTCCGTGAAATTATCCAGCGCCTGCCGGACCTCCACATCCATCGGGTGCGTGCCATCGGCTATCCGGGCATATTCAATGAGACTCATATAGATACCCATCGCATGGAAGACCTTCCATTGTTGGGGGGAAAACGTGTCGCCCCGTTCGTTGGCAAAAAAATCGCCGTACACATCCCCCTCGACCACATTGCCTCTGGGTAACTGGCGGGGCAGCAGCCTGTTAATATTGGTCCGGGCGATGTCCAGGTACATGGTGTCATCGGTTGTCTTGTAAAGTTCCAGCGCCGCCCACGCATAATTGCCGATATCCTTGCTCGAAACCTGCGTATCCCCGCCGACACGTTCAAACGCCATTTCCGCGGCGTGACGAACCCGCACGGCCAGGGGGTCATTGAGTTTGCGCAGCATGGGCGCGGCGCGGGCCAGGCCGGCGGCATAGGTGATGGTGTATTCGGAGGAATAGCGTTTCTCGATTTCCCGCACGGTCTTATCCTGTTCGGGTCGTATCTCAATGGGTGACATGTCGCCCTTTGGATGGACCCCGGCATAGACGCCCCCATCCTCATCCTGCATCTGGAGGCACCAGGCCAGGGCCCAGACCAGTTCTTCACGGATAGATTCATCATCCGGGCAGGCTTCGAGGTAACGGGTCAGGCCCCAAACCAGGTGGGGCATGGACCACATACGGACACTCCAGTCGCCCGTCGCGTCATGAAATCCGCCCGTGACCGGGTCCTGTAAATGGCAGGACATTCCGCAGCGCATATTCCGCAGGAAATGCCGTTGGGAGGGGAGGATGATTTTTTCGATGAAGTCATCCGCGATAAGGACGCTGAGCATGACTTGCTGCTCCAGTTCCGGGAGTTTTATTTCGAGTTTGTAGGACCCGGGTTTAATAACAGAGGTCAGGTCGATGCGTATAAAACGGCTGTTCCACAGCGCGCCGCTCAACACATCCAGGGCCTGGTGCTCCACCGGTCGATTATTTTGATTGTACAGGGTATACGTTCCCTCAATCCGGTCCGGCAAATGGTCACATTGGAGGCGAAGGATCACTTCCTTGGGGCCACTCGGCAGCCACGCCACCTGGTTGCGTCCGATGGTCATGACCAACTCGTCCGGTGGCAGCACCAGGATGTCACGCACATAGGTTTGGGCATTTTTCACAAGCGGTCCCAGGTCGCCCGCCTGTGTCGCCCAGTCTTTCTTCTGATCGCCCGGCAGCGCGGCGCAATAAATGGCCGCGCCTTTTCCATACGTACGGATCGACAATGCGGGGATAGGGGTATCCACAAACACAGCGGCATCAGGATCGGTGTAATCCATGTAGCCGGGATACTGGGCCAGCACCTCTGCATCCAGCACGTCCGTCACATAAACGGTTATCGCGTGAGGGCCCCAGTTGATCGTGTTGGTCAATCCTGCCAGCAACGGCTCGCTATCCTTCACGATGTCGCAGGCCTGGTAACGCGAACCGTCCCAGGAAACCCCGGTGCCCCATTGATCCGAGACCCGGGTGGTTAATCCAAAGAGCGCCCCAAACGGCCACTCCTTTTGCCAGGCGCCGTCATAACGCCCGATCTGTCCGATCCCGAACAGCACGCCGCCGCTGTGCACGTATTCCGCCAGCGCTTTCTGGAGCTGCGGTTCGACCACCACCGTATCAATAACAAAAATCATGTGGTACCCCGCCAGGCGCAGCGCCGTTGCCTCGCAACCCTCAATAGGCAAAATATCCACATGCATGCCCTCGTCCTTCAGCAGCGCGGCCAATCCATAGACACTGTTGCTGTAGCCGACTACGCCGCCGGCAAAGTTGTCGCGCCGGACAAAGGCGCAATGGTCCCTCACGTACAGGACCGCCGCCTCCTTGCCGGGCCGGACCTCGCGCGGCCCCGAAAAATATCCGGACGAACTGGCCGGTTCGGGTGGCGGCGGCATTTCACACCCGATCAGCATCAAGAAACACACGGGCCATAGTAGAAGCAGAACATACCTTAATTTCATGCTATAAAAAGGAACGTAAAATACGGACGATTGTCAAGCAGACAAGATGTCATGTTTAAAACGCTGACTTGACCCGGTAGAAGGCCGCCGAGTCCTCAAAGAGATTCGTAGTGGCGATGCTTTCATACCGACCGCTGATCACGTTGGCGGTCGCTTCCCACGTGTCCATATTCAAATTGGTACTCATTTCCACCGTATACACCCGGTCTGCAAACCCCAGCCAGTTTATGCGCAGGCTCTTGCCGGCAAACCGGGCTTTATACCAGGGCGGCATGTCGGGGCGGACATAGATATTCGGCTCTTCCCCGTACAGGGTTGTCCACAGCGCGGCGGCTTCGGAGTAGGAAACATACTGCGCCTGCCCCGCCAGGACATAGGGCTCAATGGCATCCAACAGTTCCGCCAGCGCAGGATACTCATTGGTAGTAAAGATCACTCTTTGCGGGACCGGCAGCGAAACGGTGTACATCTTTCCTGTCGGGATGCTACCTTCCTGTATGCCGGCGACCAGGTGCGCGACATATTTGGGAGTGGACATCAATTCGGTATTACCGCCCCAGTCACTATGTTCGCCCGGACCGATGTAGACCATATGCTCACTCGCGTTGTGCGCCCAGAAATTCGTATTCGCGCCTTTGGGCTTCCATACGCCGGAGGCTACGTCATCCTGGCTGAAATCACCGGTATGATGCCAATGGCTGACCGCCAGCGTCAGCACCTCCGGGTTCCACTGGAATGCTGTGTGGATGCGTCCTGTCTCGCCGTTGGCCAGGCGCGCGAACTGCGCCGGGTCATCCCAGAGCAGACCCCCGACATTTTCACTTATGGCTGTCGTCAGCACGCCCCCCAGGTAGCGGACATCGGCATAGTTATCCAGCCCTTCCTCAACACCACCCTCCTGATGCGCGTCAATTTCGAACCCGTAATGCGAGACCAGGTAGTCTATGACATTGGTTCCGCCGGTTTCTGCGCGCATGGCGGGCGTTTCACAGTGTTCTGTTCCGTACAGGAACTCATAATCAATCTGCATGTTGCACGCCAGTCCCCTCGATGCAAGGAAATCGGCAAAGGCCAGCAGATTGGAACGGTAGTGGGGATACACCAGGCAATTGGTATAAATAGGCGTGTCCTCGATGTGGCCGGCAATAGTCACATAAACCACATCGGCCAACGCCATCCAAGCAAGCAAAAGAGAAAACACGCCCACGCACAGAAGCGTCAAAGCGCGCGCCCTCGATGTTTTGTTGCTGCTCAAGACCATATCCATATCCTGACTGTTGCATGCAAGCGTAACACACAGCATCGGCAGCGTCAACTGATCAAGGCATTGGCCACAAACGGCAAAAAATATGAAAATGGCCCATTTTCGGCATTTTTCACGCAACACAGGCCGTTTTAGGCCATTTTCGGCGCGAAACGTGTGTGGCTCGCCGTGCGCGGCAGGCTGTTCAACGAGCTGTAATGTTGTGTGCCGGGACCTGCGTACGCTGGTCGGTTCAATTTTTTGTTGCACACAGATGTCCGATCGGACATCTGTGTGCAACAAAAAATTTTTATAAATTTTATAAGTTGCTGTGATGGAGTTTGTTATAATTATAGAAAATTTCTCGTAAATGATAATTTTTGGGCTGATTTTGCTTTTTTGAGTCCCCAAAAGCACTAAAATACAAGAAAGCAACCATTTTGAACGTTTTTGCGCCAGAATATCCGAAAAAGCCGAAAAAAATGGCCGTTTTCTTGCCAAAACGACAGTTTTCGCATTGCTCTGTCCCCATTTTCGTCCCCATTTTCTCTCATAAGACACATAAATTTTGTGTTTTGTGTGCCTTCTGTGGCCATTTTAACGGCAATAATGCAAAAAGACGAATTGTTGGAACGTATCGAGTCAAAATCCGAGTCATATGGCTCATTTTTGGCATTTTTCACAGAAATCGGCCGTTTTTCACCATTTTCGGCGCGAAAAGTGAGCGGCTCGCTGTGTGCGGTATATCTTCCGAAGAGGTAAGGAGTTCTGGGGACAGGCGCATTTTTTATTGTTTCAATTTCTTATGAGTTTCGTTAACTTCTGACAATAGTTTTGGATCATCTGATGACCACCGGCAGATAAATGGACAGGAAGCGAAACGGCCACTATGGGTGAGAAACAAATCAAATCTCGAGAACGGGTCGCCGATCACGGGGAGGTGTTTACTCCGTCGTGGATGGTCGAGGCGATGCTTGATCTGGTGAGAGATGAAACGGAGCGGATTGATGCCCGGTTTCTGGAGCCGGCCTGCGGGAGCGGTAATTTCCTTGTAAAAGTATTGCAGCGCAAACTGGCCGCCGTGGAACTCAAGTACGGCAAATCCGACTTCGAGCGGCGCCATTATGCGTTGCTCGCTTTAATGAGCATCTACGGCATCGAACTATTGCCGGACAATGTTGCCGAGTGTCGGGCAAATCTACTGGATATCCTCGCCGACTATCTGAATCTGGATGAGTCAGACGAACTTTATCGCGCCGCATTCTATGTGCTGTCGCAGAACCTGGTTCACGGCGACGCGCTCAAAATGCGCACCCATGACGACCTGGCCATCACCTTTGCCGAGTGGGGTTATCTGGGCAAAGGCAAATTCCAGCGGCGCGACTTCCGCCTGGATACGCTAACCCTCTCGTCATCCTTCAGTGCGGAGGATTCGCTTTTTGCCAACCTCGGCAAGCACGAGATTTTTAATCCCGCCAAGGAATATGCGCCGATGAAAGTTGGCGAACTGGCTGATTGCAACGGAGAATGACGATGACAAAAAAAGAGGCCATTCAGGTTTTTGAGCAGCGCAGCATTCGCTCGCTCTGGGACGATGAGGCGGAAACGTGGTATTTTTCCATTGTGGATGTGATCGCGGCATTAACAGACAGTCCAAACCCGCAAGTCTATTGGCGAGTGCTGAAGAAGCGGTTGAAAGACGAGGGAAACCAAACCGTTACAAATTGTAACGCTTTGAAAATGCGGGCGGCTGACGGAAAAATGCGGAGTACGGACTGCGCGAATACCGAACAGCTTTTCCGCCTGATTCAATCCGTTCCTTCACCCAAAGCAGAACCTTTTAAGCTGTGGATGGCGCAGGTTGCCAGCGAGCGCATCGACCAGATCCAGGATCCGGAACTCTCCATTGAGCAGGCGATGCGCGACTATAAACGCCTGGGCTACTCAGACAACTGGATCAACCAGCGGTTAAAGTCCATCGAGATTCGCAAGGAACTCACCGATGAATGGAAAAAGCACGGGCTGGAGGAAGGCGTTCAATTTGCCGCCCTCACCGACATCATCTATAAAACCTGGGCAGACAAAACCGCCAAGGAAATTTCTGAAGTAACCGATCCCGACACATTCCAGCAGCACAAGCAAGTTGCCCGGCAAGGCGGGGAAGTGGCCCGAAACGCCCGGCTGGAGCTGGAGGCCAAAACCGGAAAGAAAGTGATTTCTCCGTTAAATGCCAAAGATGGAATCCTGCTGGAAGGCGGCGGAAATGATTAATCAGGCCAGTTTCACGTTGCGCAACCGTAACCCGGATATTCTGACGTGCATTGCCAACCTCTCGAACGACGAGGTGTTCACGCCACCGGAGTTTGCGAACCGCATGCTCGACACGCTGGCCGAAGCCTGGGCCGCCGATAACAACGGCGCGAACATCTGGGCGGACGCTACGGTCAAATTTCTCGATCCGTTCACCAAATCGGGCGTGTTTCTGCGCGAGATCACCCGCCGCCTTGTCCAGGGCTTGGAAATAGAAATTCCAGACCTTGGAAAACGGGTGGATCACATTCTGACGAAGCAGGTGTACGGCATCGCCATCACGCAAATCACCAGCCTGCTGGCGCGCCGCAGCCTCTATTGCTCCAAGCACGCCAACGGTGAACATTCCATTGCAAGCAGCTTCTGACTTGGGGGCGCACCGCCGAAGTACACCCGCTCATCAAAAGTTCGGCGGTCCACTACCGGCTCGAGTACATTCATCCGTTTCGGGACGGCAATGGCCGGATCGGGCGGCTGTGGCAAACGCTGATTCTTTCAGGCTGGAATCCGCTGTTTGCCTGGATGCCGGTCGAAACGCTCATTCACCATAATCAGGCAAACTATTACCGGGCATTGCAGGAGTCCAACGAGGGTAAAGACTGTCGTCCGTTTATCGATTTCATGATCGATGCCATCAGCAACTCCCTATACAAATACATCGACATTGCAACCGAAACCGCAGTGGATGTCGGTGTAAATGTCGGTGTAAATGTCGGTGTAAACGATCAAATCCTTGCGCTTCTGAAACGCGAACCACACTTGTCTGCCAAAGAGCTTTTCGAGGAGGAAGAAGAAGCCAATAAGGAGATCAAGGCCGAGTTTGGCGGGACCGGACTTGAAGATGTAAATGAGGAACTCGATGAGCAACGCGCTAAGGAAAAGTTCGCGGCAAAGCACCCGAATAAACGGAATCCCTACGGGTCACTGCCGCAGATGCGCCTGCTGACGTATCAAATGCCGGACGAGTGACTGGCCATCGCAAGTGCCGGTGAGTTCGACGAGTTTGACCTGAACGCCTTTTTTGAAGCGTCGGGCAAGGGCGTGCTGGCCCAGTTTAAGCATAAGGATGATGTCCAAAAGTGGTTGGACATTATCCGGGGTGGGTATGCGCCCAAGTCCGTTGAGCATTTAAAGACAGGATCTCGTCCGCCGTTTCCGTATTCGGATGTGCGGCTTCTTCCGTACCTTCAGTACTCGTTCTGGTTCCTGCCCAATGTTGCGGCCTGTAATGCCATGGCCAATCTGCTGGAAGAAAGACAAAACACTTTCTGGCATGACTATGAAGTGAATGTTTGCGCAGGTGCTTCAGCGGGGATCGGGTTGGATGCGCTTCCGCCAGTACGCAAAGAGATCGGGAGCGGATTTGATACGAAGACAATTGTGTTGTCGTGCGGCAAGCTCGTCACTGGAGTCACTGTACCGCAATGGTCGTCTATCCTGATGCTCCGCAATCTGACGTCACCGGAAACCTATTTTCAGGCCGCATTCCGCGTGCAGTCACCTTGGTCGATTAAAAACCCGAACGGCGACGATCCGAATGCGGAGGAAATCCTTAAACCGGCCTGTTTCGTATTCGATTTTGCGCCGACACGTGCCCTGCGGCAGCTTTCGGAGTACGGCATCGGGCTGTCGCCGAGCGAACCGAACCCGGAAACCGCAGTCAAGGATCTCGTGTCATTCCTGCCGGTGTTTGCGGGTGGACATAAACGCCCCGGTTATAATGCAACCCCATTCGGTTTATTTGCTGTTTATCCCGGTCCGCGGGTTGCACCCGCGGCTATTCATGTTTTACCTTGTCGGGTAATAAACCGCCATTGATTGCGCGAAATGAAAAATATTATATTTTGACGGGATGTGTGCTTGATGGATGGTATGGCGCCCTGGCAGATCGAGCACGTTATCCAAGCGGGACACAGATTAACGCTTGAATCCCCCGGAATATCCGGGTAAAAGATGTGCCGAAACAAGAGATTTAATGTAAAGGTAAGGATAGCTATGAAGACATCAAGATGGATTGCTTTGTGTGTTGTGATCCTGATCGCTTCGGGTTCGGTCGTGGCCACATCACAGGACAAGGATGCCCGGCCTGTTGTTGTGAAAGGGTATTCCGGAAGGTATCAGCTTTTTCAGGGCACGTTTTTTGAAAACCGCGGCAAGGGGGTCGACCGGATGGCTGTATTCAAGATCGATTCCATCACCGGCGACACCTGGATATATCGCGAAGGGATTGACACCAAGGGCGATTTCTATTCGCGGTGGTCCCTTATAACCGACTAACCTTCGCGTTGGCGCCTGGTATTTTAAGCGTCGTTGGCTGGCGTTCCGACGCGTTGTCAGGCGTCTTTCACGATTTCCCGCAGGATGGTCCCGTAGCCCTTGCCCTCGTCCTGCATTTCGTGCTGGATTTCGCGTATCAGGGTCGAGGGGCCCTTGCCCTTGGCGTCCTGCACCATGATTACGGTGGTTCCGATTTCAATCTTGTCGCCGATGGCCAGCACGGCATGTCCGGTTTTATTGCCGTTCACATACGTGCCGTTCTTGGATTTCAGATCGGTGATGTTATGCTTCCCCTCACGGTACGAGATCACACAGTGCTCACGGGAAATGTTCGTGTCATCGATCTGTATATCCGCGCTGGAACTGCGACCAATCGTTACCGGATCGGCCGCCACTGAAAACTGTTTCTGCTCACCATGTTCGTCATAAAAAAATATCATAACTCTGCGCCTCTATACCGCTGATGGACCGCAACGGCGTTATCCAACTTTGTTCCAAATCACAAATCTTTATCCAAAGGCATCTCGTGCCTTTATCCAACTGTGCTGACATATTACTACCCCACCCCCCCATTTTTCAATAGCGCTTTTTAAATGAATTTCATCTATGTGTTTGCCGTAAACGGTGATCTGTGTATCAATATGCGCCATGAATTGCCAGGTACATGTCATCATTTTAAACTGGAACAACGCGGAGGCCACCCTGGGCGCGGTCCGCGCGGTCCGGGCCTGGCGGCAGGTCACGCCCTGCCTGCATGTGGTCGATAACCACTCCACCGATGACAGTCTCGCGCGGCTTAAGGCGGCGTTCCCCTCGCTGTTGATCCATACCTGCGCCGCAAACCTGGGGTTTGCCGGCGGGAATAATGAGGCCCTTCGGGCGCTTCCCGCCGATGATGGGCACCCCGTCCTGCTCCTGAACAACGATGCCGTTGTTTCCGAAGACGCGGTCCTGCGGATGCTGGATGTCCTGCGGGAAAATGAATCGATCGCGGTTGTCGGTCCTGTCCTCGTCGAGACACACCAGGGCATTTCCCGCCGGTATTGCGGGGGACGCGATATAGGGCGTTTTGTGCATACCCGTATCCCCTGCCGCAATGAAGCCCCGGCGGAAGGCTGTCACCGCGTGGACTACGTGCCCGGCACCGTCTTCCTGGTCCGCGCGGGCATTTTTGAAAAATACGGGCTGTTGGACGAGGACTTCTTTTTCAGCGGTGAAATTGCCGATTTCTGCCGACGTCTCCGCACCCGTGACCACCAGTGCGCGGTCGCCCTGGCGGCCACGGCGCAGCATCAGGCCGGGGACACCCCGCTGCGCGACACCCTGTATACCTATTATACGCTGCGTAACCGGTTTCTTTATATTCGCAAACACGATCCCGAACGCTATCTTCGCCGGGCGCTGTTCTGGACGGGTTGCGGCGGCATTATGTTGGCTTTGGCCCTGTTAAAAGGTCGGTTCAGCAAAGGGCGCGCGGTCTGGTTCGCGCTCGTGGATGGCCTCACCGGAAATTTTGGAAACAGCAATGACCGATTCCTCACTTAATGTATCCGTGGTCATTCCGAACTGGAACGGCTTGGCATGGCTGCCGGATTGCCTTCGGGCACTGCGGGAACAGTCGTACGCCCCGTTTCAAATCATCGTCGTTGATAATGGATCGGAGGATGGGTCGGTCGCCTACCTGAACGAGGAGCACCCGGACATCCACCTGATCCGGCTTGACCGCAATCGTGGATTTGCCGCCGCCGCCAACACGGGAATCCGCGCGGCCGATACCCCCTACATCGCCCTGCTCAATACGGATACCAGGGCGCACCCCGACTGGTTGCGGGCGCTGGTCGCCACCATGGATTCATGTCCCCCCCATGTGGGCGCGCTCGCGTCCTGCATGGTGACCATGGAGTGCCCGGACATCATGGATGATGCCGGTGATTACCTTACCTGGCACGCGGGCGCCTTCAAGCGGGGTCATCAGCAGCCCCGGGAACTTTTTCTGGAGGAGACGGAGGTCTTCTCGCCCTGCGCGGGCGCCGCCCTGTATCGTCGTTCTTTCCTTACACAGCTTCATGGGTTTGATGAGCGTTTTATCTCTTATCTTGAAGACATGGACCTGGGGCTGCGGGGACGACTGCAAGGGTTTACCTACCGGTATGTACCCGCGGCGATGGTCTCGCATGAGGGACATGGTTCCGGCCTGCCCTCCGGACGCTACGTCCGCTACGTGACACGCAACCGACTCATGCTGATGAAGAAGAGCATACCCGCCCGCCTGCTGTTCAGGCATGCGGCGAAACTCTTCTATGGACAATGCTATTTCGCGCTGGCCACCAGGAAGCCCCTGCACGCGCTCCTTGGATGGTTTTCGCTTATTCCCTGTATTCCGCATATCCTGAAGGAGCGAAAACGCATAAGAAAAAGTTGTACATTATCCGCGGAGGCGTTGGACGCCCTCATCCGGGAAGACTGGCCGGAACCGGCCCTGCGCCACCTTGTATGTAAACGGACAACGAACGTCTCATGAATATCCTGTACCATCTCACTTCGCCACCCCCGCCCCTGGAACAGACCGACGCCGTTTTCCAGGAGGTCAGCCTGCTCAACAGCCATTTCGGGGGGCGGCGCATCAACCACTTTCCGCTATCGAGCCCATCCCGGCTCTTTCCCAAGGCGCTGTACGGACTGCACACGCGCAGGCAACTGCGCGCGTGGGCCGCCACGACGGACATCCATCATGTGTTTTACGTAAACCTGTATCTCTTCCCTTTTATCAGGGCCTTCGACCGGCCCGTCGTATACAGCATTGTCGCCGGGCTTGAAGGACAGCCCAAACCAACAGCGCTTACGAAGGTAAAAGCCCCGCTTCATATCGTTGTTTCCAATGAACGCGACTTGCGGACGCTGACCTCCTGGGGGATAACACAAACCGCCCTCATTCGTCCGGCCATGGAAGCCACCGCCTTTACCCACACACCCGCGGCGGATACCGGCGAATTTGTGCTCCTGATGGGGTCCGCGCCCTGGATAAAGAAACAGTTCGATATAAAGGGCATAGATATTCTGTTACAGGCCGTGGCGTCAAAACCGGATTT
Source organism: Spartobacteria bacterium (assembly GCA_009929845.1). Lineage (GTDB taxonomy): Bacteria > Verrucomicrobiota > Kiritimatiellia > RZYC01 > RZYC01 > RZZM01. The sequence continues at coordinate 4,376 of RZZM01000074.1, read as the reverse complement.
GCGATTAATCCTGTTATGGCGTGGACTGCTTTTTGATGAGCTGCAGCGGAGGATAAACAACTACCGTGTCGGGGAGCGTGTTGAAGTCATCAACGAAAAGGCGGACGTCAATGAGCTGCTTGCGCGGGCGCATGCGGCGGTGGTCCTTTCCAAGTCCGCGAAGGCGGTCAAGGCCTATCCGCATTCACTGTTGGAAAGTCTTGCCGCTGGAAAAGCGGTCATGACCAGTCGGGCCATTCCCATGGCGGACTACATCCGGGAGCGGGACTGTGGCGTGGTGATCGACCAGGTTTCGCTTGATGCGCTCCTTGATGGCATTGAACGTCTGCAACGCGGGTACCCCCGCTATTGCGCACAAACCAGGGGCGCCGTGCAGGAGGATTTTTCGCCCCGACAATTCATTCAGGCCTACAACGAACTCTACACGACTATTTTGCCATCCCCATCGGGAAAAAAACAGTGAAGACATATGTATGAACGCGCATAGTGAACGAAATGAAGAAACCCTGTGCGAACGCGCGCGCCATTGCCTGCTGCTGTTGCACATTCCCAAAACCGCGGGAACATCGCTGCGACATGTCGTGATGCGCCGGTACGCCCCGTCGCAGGTTCTTGTGCTTGACGGCCTCCATCCGGAAAAAGACCTGGCCGCCCTGGCGCGCCGCCCCCCGGCACGGCAGCAGGAGCTAAAATTTATTTCCGGGCACATCCCCTGGGGCGCCGGGGAGCGGCTGCCCATGCCTTCAGCCTGCATCACCTGCCTGCGCGATCCGCTCGAACGTATGGTTTCCCTCTACTTTTACAGCAAACGCACCACGGATCACTACCTGCACCAGGCTATCGTCAACCGGTCCCTTTCGCTGGACGATTTCCTGTGCTCTGAACTCAGCTCCGAACTGTTGAACGGCCAGACCCGCCTGCTGGCCGGGGTGGACCCCGCATCGGCGGCGCCCTGCACGGAGGAGATGTTCCAGACCGCCATCCGCCATCTCGACAACGATGTCCTGCTGGCCGGCCTTTCGTCGCATTTCGATGAGACCCTGCTGCTGCTTGCCCGGAAAATGGGATGGAGAACGCGCCCCTTTTACCGTGCCCTGAATGTGCGCAAGGCTCCGTCTGTTCCCGAGCAGATTTCTCCGCGGGCCCGCCAGGCCGTGCTGGAGTGTAACCGATACGAACAACAACTCTATCAATATGTAAGTGACCGGTTCGCCGCGGAAATCAGAAAGGCCGGACCTGCTTTTGTCGATGAGGTTCGGCGCTTCAGGCGGATGAATGCCGTGCTTCAACCTTTGATCCGTTTGAAATGGGCGATGGTTCCCGCCAAACGCTGGTACGCATTCGGGAAAACACTATCCGAGGGAGCGTAACGCATGGGGTACAAGGAGCTGGTTTTAAACCTGCCGCCGGCGTGCCGGGAGGACGATATCCGCCAGGCCATCAGCGACAAACTGGGGTTCCACGAATTCAGTTTTCACATCCTCAAGAAGAGTTTCGACGCGCGAAAAAAGCAGGACCTCCACTGGCGTATCCAGGTGGGCGTGGACTCGTCACGGTTGCGTGGTCCTTCACCGGCGCTCGCGCCGGTCTTGTCGATTCCGTACAAAAAAGGACGTGGCCGCGTGGTCGTCGTCGGTTGCGGGCCGGCCGGTTTCTTCTCGGCTTTGGTCCTGCAAAAGGCGGGATACGAGGTGACCCTGATCGAGCGCGGGACCGCGGTTCGGGACCGCGCAAGCCGCATTGCGCGCTTTGAGCAGACTGGCGTCTTTGATCCACTCGGGAATTACGCCTTTGGCGAGGGTGGCGCCGGCACCTTTTCAGACGGCAAACTGACTTCCCGGACCAAGCATATCACAAAGGAAAAGAACTTTGTGCTCTCCTGCTATATGGAAGCCGGCGCCCCGGAGGAGATTGGCTACCTGGCGCATCCGCATCTCGGCAGTGATCACCTGAAAACGATTGTCTCCACCCTGACCGGGCAATTCCGCGCATTGGGCGGTGTTGTTCTTTTTGAAACGTTGTTGGACGACCTCGTCGTACGCGACGGCCGGGTCTGCGCGGTCTCCACCTCGCGCGGCGTCCTCGATGCCGATCAAGTCATCGTGGCCCCCGGGCACTCCGCCTACGACACCTATCGCATGCTGATCCGGCGCGGGGTCCCGTTCCGGCTGAAGAATTTCGCCCTGGGGTCACGGGTGGAACATCCGCAGGAATTGATCAACACCGCCCAGTGGGGCCGGGCGCGCCTGCCCGGTGTCAAGGCGGCGGAGTACAGGCTGACGTCCCCCGGGGATGGGACCCTGCCCGTGTACACATTCTGCATGTGTCCCGGGGGCATGGTCGTCCCGGCCACCGCCACGGCGCACACGAATATTGTAAACGGCATGAGCCTGTATGCCCGCGGCGGCGGCTACGCCAACGCCGGATGCGTGGTCGGCGTCAACATCCAGAACCTCCTGCAACGCGAAGTCACGCCGCTGGAGGCCCTGGACTGGCTGGAAAGCCTGGAACAGTCCTTCCATGAACAGGCTGGCGGGTTCCGGGCGCCGGCCTGCGGCATCCGTGAGTTTATCGAAGGCCGATCAAAAAACACGGCGCTCACGTCCAGTTATCCGTTAGGACTGAAGCCTGCCGACCTGTGGACCCTGCTACCGACACCAGTCAGCCGGGCCCTGCGCGCGGGACTCAACGATTTCAGCCGGACAATCCGGGGGTTCGAAGACGGCGTTATACTGGGGCTCGAAAGCAAGACCTCTTCACCGATTCAAATGGTGCGCGACGAAACCGGACACTGCGCGGGATTTGAAAATCTCGCGGTCGTCGGCGAAGGCAGCGGATACGCGGGCGGCATTGTTTCAAGCGCCGTGGACGGGATTAAATATGCCCTGTCTATTTTAGGGGATTAGTTGGCAGGGGGGATTGGCCGCCCAGCGTCCCTGCGTTAAAAAATTCAACTCGCCCAGAATCCACGTTTGAAAGGCAGCCAAACTTCGGCGCGGACCATTTTTTGCACATTCCGCCGGCTATGGATGAAACAGCTTGGTCGCCTGCTGGATCACCTGCTCGATATAGCGCTCCCTGGTGACCATTGAGCGGGCGCATGGCGGCGGCTCGTTTACGTTGACACGCTGACCCGGCGAGTGCTTCAAAATCAGTTCCGCCTGCTCGGCGGGGGTGGCGCGCCCGATGCGGGTGATCTTTTTTTGCGAAAAAATCTCTTCCATCGCCTCATCCAGCTCACTGGGGGTCGTGAACAACAACTCGTATTCCCCTGCGCCGCCCACCAGGGCGGCCTCGGGAATGACCCCGGTCTGCTGCGCGGTTTCGCGGACACTCGGGGCCAACGGAAGGGCCTTCGTGTTGATTTCAATTTTCATGGTGGGATTGAGGTGGTGCAGCAGCCAGATGGCATCCATGAAACCACTGCTGGTATCGATACAGGCGGAGGCATGCTGATGGATCAGCCTGGCCTCGATCGTGCGCAGCTCGATACACGGGGTTGTCGCGCCGACAAACGCGGAACTGTTGAGGTCGCCCAGGTCGCCGGTAACCCACAGGGTCTGGGGGGACGCCGGCATAATGCGCGATAGCGGCTGGGTCGTCTCGGAGGGCCCCATGGCAAATCCGCAGTAGCGCCATGTCGGCGCAGTGCTGAAGTCGCCGCCGATCAACATGCAACAGGCCTTTTCCAGGATGTGATGTATGCCGTTTGAAAACTCGGTGACAAAGGCCGGGTCGATATCCGTCGGAAGGCTCACGGTATGCATATAGAACCGGGGCTCGATCCCCGAGGCCAGCAGATCGCTGAGGGTCGCCGTGGCCAGGTTGGCGCCCAGTTGGCAGGGATCATCCATAGTGAACAAGTCCTCTTCCGGCGTGAACTCGTCGATGGTCAATCCCCAGATAGCCTCCCCGATACGGATTAACTCCGCGTCGCAACTGAATACCGTATTCAACTGGTCCGGGCTTTGTGAAAAAAGCTCGGACATATGTTTGATGGTCTCATACTCATTCATGACAACTCCCTGTCGGTTCACAGTATGTTCACGGTTATAAAAAATTTCTTCCCCGACTATGCCAGATTCCCCGCGGGAAACGCAATACGAACTATGGGTTATTAGGTGGTTAGGTTTTAGGGGGATTAGGTTTTTAGGGGATTAGGTTTTAGGGGGTTAGGTTTTTAGGTGATTAGGTTTTAGGTGGTTAGGTGATTAGGGGGGCGATGGGCGGAGGTCGGAGGTCGGAGGTCGGAGATCGGAGGTCGGAGATCGGAGATCAGAAGTCTTTTCGCACAGCGAAAAGGGCTCGTTGTTCAGCCTTTAGGCTGTGGCGTCCGCAGGGTTGCGCGCGCAAAGGAAAAGTCGGCAAAAAAAGCC
>RZZM01000073.1 GCA_009929845.1 Spartobacteria bacterium | reverse complement strand
TTAAAATCCTTAACAAACAGCCCATTCCCTACACTTAATCAGCCTATGCGACTATCTGTGATGAACAGGATAGTAATCTTCTTTATCCTGTTAATCCTGCGTGCCACGCCGTAGCCAAAGACGAAGGCGGGTTAATCCTGTCTAAAAAAACTTTTTGAGAAGTTACCATTGTTGTCCTGGAACGTGCGCGCGGCTTGCCTTTCAAGGCCTGTATGCCTTCAACATCACGGGCTTCGGCGGACGGAAGGAGAGGTCATCCACGTTCACCTGGAAGGACCAGCCACCTTTCCCCTGGGAGATACGGCAGACAACCTCGTTGACGCCCGCCTGGAGCGCCACGTCAAACACATCCTCGCCCGGCTTGAAGCCGCGCGGTTCGTTGGCCTCCAGCACACAGACGCCATTGACCCAAATCATGATGCCGTCATCCGACCCCACATGAAAACGCGTGTTCATCGGCGTATCCGCTTCGATCTCCGTCGCGGCATATACCACCGCATTCGAGACCTCCCCGAAGCAGGCCGCAAGGTCCACATGGTTGTCTTCAATCGCATGCGCCGGCACCGGCGCCCAGGCCACTTCGCTGCTCACGCCCGACAGCACCTTCGCGTCCCACGGCAATACCCAGCCATTATCGACTTTCGGGTACGCATCATAGGGCCGCGTCACCCGCCACGCCATCGAGGGCACACGCGCGGGAACAGTCTGTTCCACCCCGGTCTGTGACGCCTGATCGAAACCATCGGTCAGCCCGCGCACCGGCTTGCCGTCACGGCCGGTCAGCCGACAGTGAAACCGCCAGGGATTCCTGTCCTGTCCGATTTTGACCAGCAACTCGTTGACGCCCTTCTTCAGCGAAGCCGGTATCCGTTCCTGGTCCGGTTCAGCCAGCCGGTAAACCTCGCGGGCAAAAATCTCTTCGCCATTAAGCCACACCGTCAGGGTGTCGTCCGAACCCATGTGCAGGACAACATCCTGGGCGGCCTCGCTGTTCAACCGGCACAGGGCATAGGCCGCGGCATGCTCGCGCTCGCCATAAAGGGCGATGAAATCCACCCCGTTATTTTGAATGACGTGATCCTCCGGCACCGGACGCCAATGTGCCACGCCCCCGGTTGTTTCAAACGCCGTCCCCGCCTGCCGGAACCACTCGGGGGTGTAGCGCGTGGCAAAGGCCTTCCCTTCCTTCGCCGGAAAAGGACCAACCACCCTCCATGGCAGCGGACGCGTATACACGCGCATCCACCGGGTCAGCTCGCCCCCTTTCCCCATCAACCGGCACCGCGCCACCAGGTCTTCAATCCATGGCGTATCCGCGGGCGCCAGTTCAAACGGGATATCCGCCCGCCCATGCGGCGGCAATTCGATCTTCTGCTCCGTCGGCGTGATTCGCGCCCGGCCCAACACATCAAACAACGCCATCAACTGCCGCGGGCGATCAGAATCGTTGACTAGTTCCAGTGTTTCGCGGACCGGTCCGCCGAGGCTCGCCTGAGTCGGGGCATTCAGGATACGCACCGGCGACGCCCAGCATGTAACCGCCTTGAACACCACCTTGTCCTGCGCCTTGTCAATCACTTCGAGCACGCTGCGACGGCCCTCCAGGCGCGCCTTTGCGGGCGGCGCGACGGTCAGGCACACTATTCCGTTTGTCTCCACCATGGGCACATCCACGATCCGCGAAGGGGCGTCCATGAAATACCATCGGGCCGCGAGGGGCGTTTCATCGCCTTCCACACGGCTGAAGCAGACGGAATACACGCGTAGCCCCGTATCGGCCGATACCGGGATATCCGGGTCCAGCACGCGCACCCGATCGAGCCCGAAACGACAGTCCCTGACCGGCGCGTCCTTCTGCCAGGTTCCCAGCGCGGCGGGATCCTCCACCTGCAAACGGAGTACGGCATCCTGCCGTACAAACACCGGCGCATCCTCCAGATTGACCGGCGCCCAGCACGCGCGCGGCCCCCGCACGGCATACCCGCCCAACAGATGCACCCATCCGCCTTCCGGAAAGGCCACCACCCGCCCGGCCTCACCTTCCGTGAGGACCGGCGCTACCAGCAGGTCAGGCCCCAGCATGTACTGCGTATCTTCACTCAAAAACCGAAGGTCATCCGGAAATTCCATCAGCATGGGCCGCATAATCGGCACGCCGGTCTCCGCCGCCTCCCGGCCCAGTTCTATAAGCAGCGGTTTGAAATTCATGCGCAACCGCGCCAGCAACGCATACGCCCGCTCCGCCTCCTCGCCGAAGAACCACGGCTCGCGTTTGGCGATGCCATGATACTGCATCAACGGACTGAACGCGCCGAATTGCACCCAACGGATATACAATTCCGGAGAGGGATCCCCCAGGTACCCACCGATATCATGGCCCCAGAACGGCATACCGCTCATCGACGTGGAAAGCCCCGCCGGAATCAGGGAAGCCATTTGCGCCCATGAGGCCCATTGATCGCCCGCCCACAGCGCGGGAATCGACTCGATCCCCAGACTTCCACTGCGGGACCAGAGCATCCCATCCATGCCCTCCTCATCCAGCGCCGCAAGCGCCGCGCGCCCATACAGCACCGCATATTCGTTATGCATCTGCCATCCCCGACGCCCGTCGGAAAATACATCCGTCGCATGGATATCCTCCCCGTCATCCGTCTTGAAGCCGTAGACCCCCAGACGAATGACCGGACGCAACAGGTCTTTCCAGAACGCCACCGCCTCCGGATTGGTGAAGTCGACATTGGCGAACCCTTTGAGCCAGGCCTGGCGGTGACGCACCGAACCGTCCGGCGCCTTCACAAAATAGCCTTTGGCGGCGGCCTCCTTGTAATGCGGCGAATCCGGATGAATAATCGGCACCTGCCACAGGATGTTTTTCACATCGCACGCACGGCAAAAATCAAAGTAGGCGGGCAGGTCCGGCCAGTGGTTTGTGTTGAACAGGTTGAAGGCGCCCTCCTCGCTCGAACCTTTCCAGGCCTCCTGAACAATCGCGGCCACGGGCAGGTTGCGCGCCATCATGCCGCGCAGGGCCTCTTCCGCTTCGGCCTGGGTCTCATAGCTGTTGCGGCTGATCCAGGGGCCCCAGGCCCAATCCGGAATGCCGCGCAACGGCCCCTGAAGCATGGCGCGCAGACGGACCAACTCCTTCAGGGTGGCGCCCGCCATCAGATAAAAACGGAACGACTGGCCCGCGCGCTCATAGCGATGCATGCCGCCCTGGCCCGCGTTGAAAGAAAAAACGCCCTCCGGATTGTCCGTTACACAAAGCGCGTACCCGGCGCTGCTGTAGACCACGGGCGTCACGTAGTACGAAGGCGACCCACTGTCCTGGCCAGGCGCATCTTCGATCCACATCTCGACCTGCTTGCCCGCCTGGTCCCATCCGTTGAAACGTTCCCCGAGTCCGTAGATGCGCTCATCATCCTTTGCCTTCCAGGCAAGCGCCGTACCCGGCGCCCCGGCCCGGCCATAGGCGTCCAGCGACGTCAGCGACGCCTCCCAGAACAACACATCATCGAGATACACACGCACCCCCGTCGCCTCGCTCATTTCCACTTTCCAGGCATCCCGCGTCCCCGAAATCGAGTCCGTAGCGACGGAGTCGCGCGCAGGACGCACGGTGAACTCCAGCGCATCCCGGTCGACGGAACGGACCGACACCTCGAACGCGCCGACACGCCCGGCGCATACCTTCGTTTCATTCGCAAACAACACCTCGGCGCAAAGAAGCAGACCGGCCACAACCCACACACACACCTTGCCGCAACATCTCGTTTTCATATCACCGTGTGTACACAGACCATGGACAAAAAACAACCCCCCAGTAAACCTAATTTGCCACGGAAGAACGCGGATTTTCGCGGATGAAAAATCGGGCCGGCATGCGGACCGCGGTTCAACTCCTCACAGGTTGGCATACCGATGAATCGTCATATCATCCGGCGAAATGAACCAGAGTTCACGCCCCTTCGCCGCAAGAAATGGTCCGACACAATTCTGCGATAGGCCCATGTGTTCGAGTGCCAAGTCCCCCAGGAGAGCGCCATCTGCACCATAGATTCTTACGTTGGCCTTTTGCCTGATATAGACACGCTGGCCGTCATATGCGATCATCGCCACATAAGGATCGGTTGACACCGGGAATGTTGAACAGGCATTCCCGGCGGGGTCATACGTGTTGATTGTCGTTTCGCCGGATTTGCTTCGTGCCAAAAGCGCGAGTGCGCCATCGGGCGCAACGGCGGCCTGGCCTGGGCATTCAAGCCAACGACCATCTGAACGACGACTGATGCGCCGAACAATATCGCGCAAATCACGGACTAGGAATACATCATTGTACCCCACGAACCAGCACAGGTCATTTGTCGGATGGAAGTACCACTCTTGACTGATGGTATCTACATCAAGGCCGGCCCATCCAATCCGCATCAGCTTCTTGTCAAAACGAAGATACTGCTGCGTGCAAACGCCCAACATCATGAATGCATCTCCATCTCTGGAAACAGAGACATGGCAGATATGACTGATTTGCGTCAGGTCCTCCACCATGGGAATACACGCCCCCAAATGCTTTCCGAGGGAATTGAAGACATGCAGACTTTTTGTCCTGCCGTCTGATACATAGACCTGATCGTTCGGCCCCACCCACCAGCGTGCGGGGGCGCCCAAAACAGAAGGCAAGGGTTCCTCTCCCAGGATCAGGTCTACTGTTGCGTTCGTCGACAAACGAAGAAGAGCGTCCCCATCGCTGGTCCAAAGATCACCTTGCGGCGACCGCTTCACGCCGTCGATAACCCTGAAAGTACGTTCATCCTGGAATTTCGGCACAGACTCAGCCAGAATGGCTCCCTCCCGGTCCAACCGAACGAGCGTATGTTCCGCATTGAAGTCATAAACAAGAAAACCCCCATCCCGTTCCGCCGCAATATCGGTCGGGTAGTTGGGCTGGCGGCCCCAGGCCGTCTTGAGGTCAATGAACTTCTGTATGTCTCCCTTTGTATCAAAAATCTGTATGGTGCGTCGAACGTTGTCAAGCACAGCAATGGTATTGGAGCCACAGGCCACGAGATCCTCCGGGCTAAGCAGGTCATCAGGCTTGCGGGAATAGCCGACATCTTCTTTGCTCCACAACTGTTTGCCTGTCCCATCGAAAAAAAAGAGACCATCAGTCATTGTATACTTCTTATGGCGGGTCGTCAGCGCAACGAAGCCACCATCAGGAAATCCGGCGACGGCGGCAACGTCGGGACATATGGCGTTTGTCAGTCTCTCGATTGTTCTCTGGCTGAAATCGGCCAGAAACCAACGGGCAGTTCCACCGATCCCTCGGTCGGATATAGCAACCACAAATCTCTTTCCGCCAACATTTGCCGGATTCGACATCCTTACTTGCTCGGGCAACGTACCAACCGGCAATGGCAGTTCATGAATTATTTCGCCCTTCTGCGACACCAGCAGGAGGCTCGGTGGCGTTTTGCAGCCGAAACGGACGGCGCAAATATCCCCCTGCTGGTCAAAATCAAAAGCGACCAGGTCGCCAAACTCCCCATCCTCTGCACTGCTCGATGCGGCCAGCACCACGTCACCAACCTTGTCTGGCGACAACAAGGGGCACAGCGCTGTTTGCGACTCGCCCTCCTCCCACATATAAGGGGCTTGTGTAATCTTCGTAACTTCCCACATGTCGTGTGATAACTGCTTCACCCCATAGGAGACACGAAGCCCTTCTTTCACGAAATGCAAATGGAATGCGCCATTCGTGTCGACGCCAAGGATGCCCCCTTTTTCCCGGATCACCCGCCGCACATCATCCTCTCGGGCTTCGTCAGACGGCATGGAGTAGTCTCCGTCCAAGGTGAGTGTCCACACAGGTTTTGCTGCTTCATTTAAGAGTGTGAAGACCGCGCCAGCCCGAGATTGATCATACTTCCACCAGTGCACAAGAATAAGCGGAGTGGAAGGCACTGCGGCTGCAGCGATAACCGCAAGATGCTGATTTCTGGTGTCGCCCATATAAGATTCAGGCGTTACGGTGTCGAGTCGCTTACCGTTTCCAAGATCATACACCCACCATTGCTCAATTCCTGTATTGATTTCTGGATCCGCAATGCGAATCAACAGACGATTCCCCGCCGGGTCTATGAGCAGCCCCCGAGCCAATGGGTTTGGCGGCGTATCCATGAATCGACTGGCTTCCCGCTGAAATACATGTTCCCTCAACAGCGTGCCTGTCGGTGACAGGACCACAACCCTGAAGTCCCCCAGCCCCGCCTTCTTCGAAAACCCACGCCAGCCATGACTGTAGGCGTATCCTCCCACATATCCGGAGTCGGAAACGCCAGCCTCCCACAGCGTGAAAGGCAGACAATTCGTCCACAAAACTTCTCCGTGCTTGGTGAACCGGTAGTCTGCGGCGCCCCGCCCATGAAGATCACTCGGGTCTACAGTCAGACTGTATTCGCCAGAAGGGGACGTGTAGGTTGCGGGATTGAGGATAGGCGGCGGACCTTCCATTGCCAGGAGGACAGAACATACGAGTTGGGCAGCAATAAAGGATAGCGTTTTAGTCATCAGAATTTCGGCGTGCGTGCTAAATACCAATTTTCAAGTGTCGCTCTCATATGGAAACCCTATTCCGTGGAAGGATGCTCGTCAACCCGATTCCAACAGCCAAAAAAATACGGGTTGGCTTAAAAGCAGGAACTCGTTTATCCCCGGCGTCCACTCCATCCATTGCGCTTGAACTCCTTGAGGTTGGGCTTGCGAACGGGGTCGATATATACACTTTCCTCCCCGAGTTCCTGGTGGAGAGCATGCACGGTGTGTTCGTCGGCCTCGACTTCGTAGGTTTTTCCCGCGTCGACAAACACTTTTTCGCCGGAGGCGAATTGGATGCAAATGATCACCGGCGTGGTCCCCGCGTGTTGGGTCAGGATGCGCTGGATAATTTCCAACTTGCCCTCTTCCACCGCATTTTCCGGTACGTGTACGTAGACCTTTTGCGCAAACAGGCGATGGGATTGGCTTAGAAGATAAACTTCGCTGGCCTTGATTTTCAGGTCTTCGCCCTGGTCGCGTTCCCCGCAGACCATGACGGCCTGTTCATCCTGAATAATAGCGCTGCAGGATTCATAGGTATCAGGAAAGACCACAACTTCCACCGCCCCTTCGAGCCCTTCCAGCTTGAAGATCCCCATCGGACGCTGGTCCTTTTTGGTGATGCGCCTGGAAAACTGCGTGATCAGACCGCCAACGCGCGTTATTGACCCGGGTGCAAGCTGGTTGAGTCCGGCAATACGCGAAAGCGTGAAGTGGTTCAGCGCCCATTCAAACTGTTTGAGCGGGTGCCCGGAGATATAGAATCCAAGTAATTCTTTTTCGGCGCTGAGCATCTCGTGGGTCGGCCAGGGATCGGCGGGAGGCAATTCTTCGGCGGCATCCTTGCCGTCATCCGGCAGGAGCACATCAAAAAGCGTGATTTGTCCGCGCTGCTTGTCGCGCAGCGCGGAGGCCGCGCGGTTTATGGCAAACTCCACGCCATTGAACAGGCGTCCCCTGGACATCCTGGTAAAGTCGAACGCGCCGCATTTCACCAGGTTCTCGATCATCTTCCTGCCGGCCACACGCGAATCAAGCCGCGAACAGAAATCTATGAGACTCTTATAGGGCCCATTGGCCTCCCGCTCCCTGACGATCTCGCATACGGCCCCCTGCCCGACATTTTTTACGGCGGCCATGCCGAAGCGTACCGTGTTCTTTCCGGTGGGCCGGAAGCGTACCGCGCTTTCATTTACGCTGGGCGGCAGCACCTCGATGCCCATTTCCTGCGCTTCGGCAATAAAGACAGGAATCTTATCCGCGTTGCCGATTTCCATGGAGAGCAGGGCCGAGACAAATTCCACCGGAAAGTGCGCTTTGAGATAGGCCGTCTGGTAGGAAATCACCCCGTAGGCGGCGCTGTGCGATTTGTTGAATCCATACCCGGCGAATTTTTCAATGTTGTCGAAAATGCGCGTCGCCAGGCCGGCGCTGATGCTGTTGGTTTTCTTGCAGCCATCCACGAACATTTCGCGTTGTGTCGCCATCTCTTCGATTTGCTTCTTGCCCATGGCACGGCGGAGGATATCGCCCTGCCCCAGGGAGAATCCGGCCAGTTTGTTGGCGGCCTGCTGGACCTGTTCCTGGTAAATCATAATCCCGTAGGTTTCTTTCAGAATCTCTTCGAGCAGCGGGTGGTCATAGGTGATTTCAACCTGGCCATGCTTGCGCTTGATAAAGTCCGGGATCATGTCCATCGGACCCGGACGATAGAGCGCGATGAGCGCGATCAGGTCCTGGATACAGTTCGGCCCAAGGTTGCGCAACAAGTCGCGCATGCCGGGTGATTCCACCTGGAACACGCCTACGGTATCGCCGCGGGAAAGCAGGTCGAAGGTTTTCTTGTCATCCAGGGGCAAGGTGTCGATATCCACGGTGACACCCTGGGTCTCCTTGATGTTCTCGACGGCTTCCTGGATCAGCGTCAGGGTTTTCAACCCCAGGAAGTCCATCTTCAACAGGCCGGTGGACTCCATCGGTTTCATCTCGAACTGGGTCACCGGTTCGGAATTTTTATCACGACCAAGGGGGAGCAATTCGATAAGGGGTTTTTCGCCGATGACCACCCCGGCGGCATGGGTGCCAGTCTGACGAGGCAGCCCCTCCAGCACCCGGGCGTATTTCATGATGCGGCGCGCGTATTCCTGCGACTCCGTTTCGCGCTTGAATTCCGGATTGCCCTGGAGGGCCTTCTCCAACGTCATCTTGGGGTCTTCAGGCACCATCTTGGCCAGCTTGTCACACAAGGAAAAATCAATTTCCAGCACGCGCCCGATATCCCGGATCACCGTCTTGGCCCCAAGGGTTCCGAAGGTGATAATCTGCGCGACGTTTTCTCGTCCGTACTTGTCTTTGACATACTCGATGACTTCGCCCCGACGGCTCTGGCAAAAGTCGATGTCAAAATCAGGCGGAGAAACGCGTTCCGGATTCAGGAACCGTTCAAAGATCAGGCCGTAGTACAGCGGGTCGATCCCGGTGATCCCCAGGGCGTAGGCGACGAGACTACCCGCCCCGGAACCGCGTCCGGGACCCACCGGAATATTATTGCGCTTGGCGTACTGGATGAAATCGGACACCACGAGGAAGTAATTCACAAACCCTGTCCGTTCGATAATGCTCATCTCGTAGTCAAAGCGTTTGAGGAGTTCTTTTTCCTCGTCAGTGGCGGGATGGGCCGGGTCCTGGATGTCGTAGTTGCGCTTCAGTCCCTCGTGTCCAAGCCAAGCCAGGTATTTTCGATCAGCGTGGGGGCCCTCGAATCCTTCGGGCAGGACAAAGGTGGGGAAATGCAGTTCCTTGCCGTCGACGCTCAGCTCCACGTTGCACCGATGGGCGATCTCCAGGGTGTTGGTCAGCGATTCAGGGATTTCGCCGAACAACTTCCACATCTCCTCAGCGCTTTTCATATAGAACTGATCGGACCCGTAGCGCATGCGTTTGGGATCGCTCATGACCGTCTGCGTCTGCAGGCAGAGCATCACTTCATGCGCCTCGGCATGCTCGGCCTTGATGTAATGCACATCGTTGGTGGCCACCATGGGCAGCCCGGTGCGCTTGGCGACTTCAATGATGCCCTTGTTGGCCACGCGCTGTTCCGGAATACCGTGGTCCTGGATTTCCAGGAAAAAGTTGTCTCTGCCCATGATGTCACGAAATTCACAGGCCACCTTTTCGGCCTTGTCGACCAGGCCCTGCGCGCACAGTTCCGCCACTTCGCCCTTAAGGCAGGCCGCCAGCCCGATCAGGCCCTTGTGATATTCGGCGAGACGTTCCTTATCAATGCGTGGCTTGTAATAGAACCCTTCCAGATGACTCATGGATACCAGGCGCATCAGATTGGCGTAGCCCTCTTCATCTTCGGCCAGCAGCACAAAGTGATTGGCGTAGCCCCGACCGGGTTCATGGGTGCGCTCATGCATACTGCCGTGCGCCATATAGACCTCGCATCCGATCAACGGCTTGATGCCCTTGGCTTTCGCCTCCTTATAGAATTCGACCGCGCCATACAAAACGCCATGATCGGTCATCGCCACGGCGGGCATCCCCAGTTCATGCGCCCTGGCCATGGTTTTTTTTACCTGGCAGGCCCCGTCCAACAGACTGTAGGCGGTATGAAAATGTAAATGTACAAACGGTTTTTCGTTCACCTTGACACCATAAATTCCTGTTTTGCCTCAACGACAACATATTGTTACAAAATCATTCTGAAGAGTCTCTATAGCTCAACATGCAGGGGTATGCAAAAAGAAGTAGCCACTTTCTTTCTCACGTTTTCGGAGTTGCTTCATGGATAGCGGGTTATGAATTTACACAAATTTCACGCTTTCATTCCCCGCGTAAATCTGTTCGACTAAGTTGGTCGACGGCTATTCCGGTGCCGGGCGACTATGACCGTGATTTTGAGACGGATTATGCCGTGTATCACATCGCCACCGGCGCGTGGTACATCACCTATAAAATGGCTTGAAAAGCCACATGCCCACTACAATTCCGTGCTTGTTGCATTCCTGTATTGAACAGCCTGCAGGGCATAAAAGGTGACCCACTTGTTGGGTTGTCCGCGTTTACCGGCTTTAAGGAGTGACTGGGTGGGCGTCCAATCCATGACATACCGTCCGTCGTCTGTCCGCTTGGCCTCCAGGGCTTCCCATGTCGCTTGCGTGGCGGGGTGCCGACCTAGTCCCATACGGCTCAGGGACCAGAGAATTTCCAGCGCGCTCGTTTGCCAGATGATAGGGAACTGGGTGCGGATGATATCGGCACGGACGAATTCATGGGGCTTGCGCAGTTTGAAGATACAGTTCCGGCGCAGGAAATAGTCGACCAGCTCCCGGCAGCGTTCATGCTTCCACAGATCCGGCAGCAGGGCATAGGCCATCAGCATCTTGCTGCACCCCCGGATGCAACTCCGCCTGTTCGGGCGCCGTTTCTCATGCATATCGCAGAGATATCCGCCATCCGGCCGCCGGGTGGCGAGCATCAGGGAAATCGTTTTTTGAAGGCGCGGATCCTCCCGGTATCCCAGCAGGATGAAATTACGGATGTTATATCCGTTCAGGCAGGAGAAATGATCCCAGAAATCCCCATCAGATTTCTGCAGGCTCAAATAGCGATCCGCGGCCTTGGCCACCAGGGGATGCGACCGGTCCAGTCCCAGTTCGGCCAGATACGACAGGCAGAACGGGTTGCCGGCATACGAGCCGTACTCCACCCCATCGCCGACCGTGATGCCGGTGCGGGGATTGGTTTCCAGCCAATATCCGTCTGAATGCATGCGCACGAAAAGATCCTTCACGGCCGGACTGTCCACGAGAACGCCTTTTGCCTCCCGCACCATTCGCGACCGGGGACTTTCATGCAGGAGTTCGATCAGCGTACGATAGCGAAGGGAGGGATTGGACTCCTCCAGCAGCCAGTCTGTAACAGTATGTGTTGGCATGTTGCTTTCCAGTTAAAACGAATGGTGTGTTAATCATAAGAAATCATAAGGAACATGTGAGTGATTATTTTTCACTACGCAGACAAGCGTATTCCTTGAGCCGTATCAAGATCAATATTTTGTTGAAGGAATTTCGCCAGTATGAGATCGCTGGGCGCATACAGGAGAAAATCAGGCAGGCTGTTTTGCAATGCAACGGAAACGACCCATTCAGATGGGGGGATTCCGGGACGTTTTGTGCGGATCCATGATCGGAAGCATTTCCAGACACATTCTGCATGCATGACTGATAGCATTTGCAGAATTCCTTGTGCGATGACACCCGTTTGAATGTAGCAGTGGTAGGCCGCTATTTCTCGGCGCACCTGTTTGCGGTATTGCTCTGTTTCCATATGCACGTAACTGTTGACACTTTTTCTGGTTCGCGGCTTCATTGAACGCATCCAGAAGTGGTAGCGTACTGATTTGATATTTGGCCTATTTGAAGGAGAACTCGATTTTGAAGCGGATGCCGTAGAGACGGATAATATCAAGAGGATCGAGTTCCAGATCGGTACACGGGAAAATGCGCTTGCCACGTGAGGGATGATCAACGAGTATAAAACGCACCCTGATGCCCACCGGTCGCCAGTACAGTTCCTGGCACAAATAGGACAACATGACGTTGGATTCTCCATAGACTGGACTGACTGCATCCGTGAACAATTGGGGCTGCGCGAAGAGCGTGCGCAGTTTGACTTTTGCTCCATATTTTCGGGGTCTGCCACGATGCTTGCGGCGCGAGTTCGGGGCTGCTTTGTAAGCGACAACATTGAACCTCACGGCACTAATCAGATGTTGTCCTTTTTTGATCAATGGATCAATGATCGACTTGCTGGCGTAATAGGCATCGGCAATCAAGTAGTAGGGAACATGGATTCTCAATGACAGGATCATGCTGACCAGCTTGTCCAGAAGGGAACGCTTATCACGATTGGAGAAAACCACCCCTTCGTGAATCCTGCAGCACAATGGCATAGCAAAATAACTTGAGGCGGCGCCGACAACCAATGCAACCGCCTGGCAGGAATGCCCGAAGATGTATTGTGGCTTACTATTGTCCTGGCTCTCTTGATGAAGTTTCTTGACGCCGGGCATCTTCCGCCCGCTTTTGGCCACTTTGAGACCATCGGCCAGTAACAGTATTCTCCCGTTATACATGGGCAGTCGTGAGCTCATCAGTCTTAAGGCCAATGATGTCCATAACTGTGCCAGCTTTTCCAGATTCACAGCTGTGCTGTGGAAGAACCCAAGGAATCGCTCATAGCAGTCAGACCGCAGTCCGAGAACTCTACCCATGCCTGCCACATAGTGCTGATTGCGATTATCTTCATAGGTATAGTTCACCACAAAGTCACCATTTGATATACCGGCAATCAGAGCTGAGTCAGGTTCATAGGTATAGGTGAACGTGCCGGCTGTGCTGGATGTCACAGCAACAAATCGCCCAAGCTCATCATATTCATAGGCTACAGCATATTCATCGCCATAACCTACTCCAATGGATCGTCCAAATTCATCCATGCTGTATTGCACAATACCATAGGCATTAGAGTCTGAGATCATCTGCATGGCTGTATCATATGTGAGTTCCCGTATACCCTGGGCATCTGTAATGGTTTTTTGTTTGCCAATGCGGGTATAGGTAAAACTGATATCCGGTGTTGAGTCACCGTAATTTATGTTCGTGAGATTGCCTGCAAAATCGTAACTGTATGCTGTGGATATTCCCCTGGCCCATGTTCGTGAGGCGAGGTGTCCTGCGGCATCATAGGTGTAGACTGCACCAAATCCCGCAGCATCCTGTTTGTTTGTAAGGTATCCGGTGGCTTCATCGTAACACCAGCGTGAAATAGCTGAGCGATTTCTGTTGCGACGCACTGCGTGTCCTTTGGTTTTTTGGTTTTGGTTTAATAAGGTTTAATAGGGGGTGGATTATAAGACGCTTATATTATTCCAGCAGGATTTCACACCGTTCATCTGTTTTTATGAAAAAAAACAACCAACTAGCACTATTCTTCCTCTAATGTTCTCCAAAACGCTGTGCTTGAATCATAGATAATTTTCTTATCATCAGATATTACAATCATACGCAGGCCATCCACTAAATAATTGCCATCCTCATCAATACTATTACACATCACTTCCCAGCCAAATTCATAACGCTCACAATTACACTCTACAGAAAATATAAATGACGACTTGTGCTGTTTCGCCATATATTTCTGTGCAATTTCAAGTGCAGATTCACTTGAAATCTGATTTGCTATTGGACTCGTTATTATAAGCTTTTCAATTGAATCCCGCATGAATAGTTCGTGAATTAGCGAACAGTTAGGTAGTATTCCTTTAGATGCATGATTACCAATAGCATAAAACTGGTCATTTTCCCTTTTAAGTAGAAGTAATGCGTTGGTGGGGAGTGAGTCTGCCCTCGTACTAGTATAGTAGATTATGGGCACCGTTTCCTCAGGAAATGATCCTGCAATTGCTTTAATAATTTTATACTCTGCTACACTGTATGCAAAATCAGTTCTATTAGTAATTAATTGTGCTTCTGCTATATATACATCGCGATCCGCGCATACTTTTATATTCGATTTAGAAAGATAATACTCACTCCACACATCTGCACTAACAAAAAGAAATGATATAACAATTACTACACAAACATAAGGCTCCATACTTTTGTTACTTCTAGAATATTTTTTCATTTCTCAACCTATTATCTTCATTATGGACACTTATTTTTTTTCAATTGCGTCTCGCCTGTCTGTTTCGAAGTTATCCAACCCAGGCATCCTTGACCCTGTTGCCCACATATTCCCTTATCAACAAGTTCTTGAAGACAATCTAATTCTACAGCTAATGCACGACATTCACTTTGGCGTATTAATTCTTTCGGCCCATGCTGCCTTTCAGGCTCACACTTGTCTGGATCACAAGGGATATTTCCATCCTTAGCATGCGATTCTTCATGCCGCATTATGCATTCTTCAACACCATCATGAAAAATAGGGTCAACCCATACACAGGGTGTAGGTTTCCCCGCAATACATATAACTCCACCCGCGTTTCCATTATCCAATCCATCCGCTTTCGCTTGAGCACAAACGTCAAGACCAAGAATGTCCCAGAATGAGATTGGATCATTTAGTGCAAATAAATACAGCCCAATTTGAATATCAATTCTAAAATCAATCGATAAAGCTTCATTGCCAAGTAATGGGTTTGCGTTCTCTTGCTTTAGATCGAAACCAAGCTCATTAGCTGGATCCCGGTTAATCCACCGCCCGAGGGCCGGCGCATAAAATCTGTAACCGTAATAATAGAGTTGTGTTTCTACATCCCGATACTTGGTTGAGAAGCAGAAGACGTTATTCGTTGATTCTGATCCGGTTGAATAGACTAATTGTCCATATGGATCATATTCGTAATGGGCGGTGATGGTGCCATTGGTGGCGATGAGTTGCCCGACGTTTCCGTTGGCATCGAAAGCAGCATGATAGGTTGTAGGTGGTAGGCTGTTAGGTTTCTTTATGGTAGTCAGCAATCCACCTACTCCACCCGCGCCTTGGAGCGTGCCTGAGAGGTCGAGGCCCCAAACGAAGGATGAGACTTGAGTGCTGAGGGCTGAAACCTGTATATCAGAGATCAGATTCCATGCATCATAGATGAAGGTGTGTTCTGTTTCCATCACCCAGTTTCCTCCGTCTCGATTGTATACCTGTTTTTTCACGCGGCGGCCCATATAGTCGTATGTGTTTTCGATTTTCCGACAGCCGTTAGTCAATAGGATGGGTTCTACTTTTACATGTAGTTGTTATATGGTATATGGTATGTCCCTTATTTTCTGTGTGCATTTAATATATGGTATGTCCCTTATTTTTTTCGCACGACCCAGTTCCCGCTAGAAAAGAATGAATTGCAACATTTTTTGTGCGTGTCCTTTGGTGTCTCCAATGGTGTCTCCAAGGTGTCTCCAAGGTGTCTCCAATGGTGTCTCCAAGGGTGTCTCCAAGGTGTCTCCAAGGGGTGTCTCCAAGGTGTCTCCAAGGGTGTCTCCAATTGACAATTGATGTCTCCAATGGTGTCTCCAACGCTTCCGCCAGATCGGACGCATGTTCCTTCCAATAAACACTGCCCAATACAAGTGCCTTTACGCTTCCTTGTTCTGTTTCCTTTTCGATTTCCACCAATCAATTAGTGATATAAATACATATGTCAAAAATCCAATTATTAAAACCCATAAAAAGAAACCAATAATTTGCGGAATATATAATAGAATGTTACTTACACCTTCAATTTCTGTATCAATGTTGAGTTTTGCTCTAGTTATCCATGTTATTAGAATTGCATATATTAGTCCGCAAGCAATACTTAAGAATCGTTTGTCAACTTTACTGAACACACACAAGCGAAGTAAACTCATAACAAGCACAGGCAACAGTAAAAAAAATATCATAGCTACTAAGTATCCAATTAAAAACATCGCTTTCTCCTATTTTTTACGGCCATGTACAAGGTTGCACATTTAATGAATTATAGTCCCGATTTAATTGATCGTTTTTTTGCAGTAAACCCGTAATCTGAGAAAGGATGCTTGTATATCTTTGAAAATTAAGATCGTATGTCTTTTTAGCTCCATCTTCTAAACTCTCGTAAAGTTGAAATCTAGCTTCATGTGTAGAACAATCTATACATGGGTCTAGAGTTTTCGCCGCTTCACAAGCACTCCATAAAGCACGTGCGGCATCAGTTAACAATCCAGCTTGTTTCCAATGCATCCAATCTATTGCAATTCTTGCAGCAACAACACCAGCTGTAAGTTGCAATGCACCAACTGCAACTCCAAGAGCAACTTGTTGCACCTGGATTGCTGCAAGCTGGGCATATTTTTTCGTACAAGATAATAATCCTATATAGTCATATATATTAATAGGGTTATTGAGTGAAAAGGCAAAAAGATTTACACCTCCTAGATCTTCTAAAGGGTCATAATTTATAAAACGCCCGTTAGCTGGCTGATAGAAACGCAAGCCGTAGTATAACAACCCCGTTTCCTCATCATAATACTTGGTTGAGAAGCGGAATGTGTTGTTGGTGGATTCTGCTCCAGTTAAATACGTGATTTGCCCGTATGGATCATATTCATAATGGGCAGCAATGATACCGTTGGTATCGAGAAGCTGACCGACGTTTCCATTGGCATCGAAAGCAGCATGATAGGTTGTAGGTGGTAGGCTGTTAGGTTTCTTTATGGTAGTCAGCAAGCCGCCTACTCCACCTGCGCCTTGGAGGGTGCCGGAGTGGTCCAGGCCCCAGATGAAGGAGGAAACCTGAGTGCTGAGGGCTGAAACCTGAGTTTCTGAGATCATGTTCCATCCATCGTATATGAAGGTTTTGGTTGTGCTTTCT
>RZZM01000433.1 GCA_009929845.1 Spartobacteria bacterium | reverse complement strand
CAACCTGCTCTTCACCTACGGGGTGATGCAGGGACGGATTTCATTGGAACGTTTCGTGGATGTCGCCAGTACCCAGGCGGCAAAAATCTTCGGACTCTACCCCCGCAAGGGGACCATTTCCATCGGTAGCGATGCTGACCTCGTTGTGTACGATCCTGCCTGCCGCGGAAAAATTACCGCCGCCGACCAATGGATGAACGTCGATTACTCCGCCTATGAAAACTGGGCCCTGCGCGGCCGCGCCACCGCCGTAAGCGTCCGCGGTCAGCTCGCCATCAAAGACGGCCTCTTTGTGGGTGATCCCACCCGCGGCCGCTTTATCCCCCGGACCCCGCATGGGTAACAGGAAAAAAACGTGAGGCTTGTAGATCAGCTTGCGGTGCCCCGGACTGCCGTTGAAGAGTGGTCGATTAAATGCTCTATGGAGTCCAAGACATCAGATGCGTTAAGGTTGCCTTTAATGCCGTGTTGAAGTAACAAGTCGGTTGCTTCAATAATATCCAGGTTCAAACGGTCGGCTGTTTCGCGCAATGTAAGGCGCCCCTGCTTATAAAGCTGTACTGTGTAGGTTTCAAGACCGACACGAATCAGTTTGCGCACTGCCGTGGCTTCTTCGATATGCTCATTCCGTTCTACCAGCCCAATGGCGGCCAGCATATCGTCAGGTATTCTTATTGATTTGGTCTGCATTAGATCAGTCCTTTGGTAGTGCTTCCAGTTTGAGCTTAACAATAGCAAACTCGTCATCGCTTATCATGCACGAAAGTTTTTCAAGTTTTCTGAGTCCGTCGCTACGATCAATGTGCTGTTGTTTCACCAACAGTAAAATAATAACGCCTGGTGTCAGAAATGGGATGTTCAATATCCGCAACTTACCAATAAATCGTTTATCATCACTGGCGATCGCGGCATAATTTCCTTGCTGATACAAGGCCAAGACAGCCTCCTCACCCTTCATCGCTTGACGGAATTCAGAAATTTCTTTCAGTACACCCTTATCCAGATTGTTTTGTATGACGGAACATTCGGGATGCATGGGTGCATTAACCATGACTTCATGGCGTACTCTGGTGGGGATGAAGGTGGTAAACGCGTTACAAACGTCTTCTTTTATACCCGCCTTTGTCAGTTTGATCAGGCAGTCTGCGTCCATAATGATTTTCATGTATGCTAATGTAATAAATAAACTGCGCATGTCAAGTCCATTAGTAGGTCATCAGATGCGTCCGGTATTGACGAGGTGATGCGGGTAACGGGGCTGAAACAGGCCCTGCGCGATGCCGACTGGGTCATTACGGGCGAAGGTAAATTTGATGCTTAGAACGGATAATAGATATAGATGTGACGAATGCCTTGGTCCGGCGGTATATCCAGAAAGGTGCCCTGACTGAACCACCAGTACCCGTCAAGATAGATATTTGAGGCAGGGCCCATCACGGACAGCGCCTGCGCAGCGCTCGACCCAAAGGTCAGCCCCTGATAGGTCCAGGGCTGCATGGTGGGGTATAGGCTTGTTTGAAGGCCATCCGCGGTCTCCTCATTATTGAGCTGTCCATCCCCATTGCTGTCGAGGTAGCTGATGTGCAGTCCCAGGTGATCGTAGTCCGACCACATCGTGTAATTGCCGGGATCACCGGAGCGCCGTGTCCTGCTGGGATTACCGAGCTTGACTTTGATCAGGGTATACGAGTCCCCAAGATAGACCCCGCCGATAGACTGTCCGGGCTCCCATGTCAGCGGAACTACGTCGGCAGCGAACGATGCGGTCAGGTTGATCCCTTCGGCCGGCGTCTGCATTACGCGAGTGGCCGACATATTGCCGTCGCTCCAGGAGACAAATTTGTACCCCTTGTTCGCAACCGCCTGAATCGTGACCAGGGTTCCCATGCCATACACACCTGCCCCGTACACGTTACCGCCGGCCACTGATTTGGCCGACAGCTCAACAGTCGCCACGGACGGTCCCACTATCGGTGCGGTACCGGTATAGCCGAATTGATGGGTTATAAAACCATCTGTGCTCTGCGACAGGTACCAGTCACCTGTAGGGGGATAGTAACAACCGATGTCGTCCAATCCGTCACCGTCGAAATCGCCCACCACCGGCGCGGTCCCGGCGAACCCAAACTGGTTAATCAGAAGCCCTTCCGTGCTCCGGAGCAAATACCAGTTTCCCGCCGGTGGAAAATAACAACCGATGTCCGCCAGGCCATCACCGTCGTAATCGCCCACAATCGGGATCGTGCCACCGAAGCCGAACTGGTGGGTCCGTAATCCTTCCGTGCTCTGCTGCAAATACCAGTTCCCCGCCGGGGGGTAGTAGCACCCGATGTCTGTTTGGCCGTCGCCGTCATAATCACCGACCACCGGTATTGTGCCGTCAAAGCCAAACTGGTAGTTCACGAACCCGTCGGAGGATTGCAGCAGATACCAATTCCCGCTCGGCGGGTAATAGCATCCGATATCCGCGAACCCGTCACCATCGAAATCACCCACTACCGGCACGGTTCCGGCGAACCCAAACTGGTTAATCAGAAGTCCTTCCGTACTCTGGAGCAAATACCAGTTCCCCGCCGGGGGGTAGTAGCACCCGATGTCAGCCAGGCCATCCCCGTCAAAGTCGGCCACTACTGGAATGGTCCCGCTGTAGCCGAACTGTTCCGTCTGTAAACCTGCCGTGCTCTGGAGCAGGTACCAGTTCCCGAGCGACGGGTCGTAACACCCGATGTCCGTCCGCCCATCGCCATCAAAGTCGGCTGTGACCGCCCGACTTACTCCGGACAACAGTCCAACCACCACAATAACCAAGCTGATCAAACCCACACGCGAGCAACGCCACATCTTCATAGTTTCCTCCAATTTATAAGCGCTTGCTTTTACAGGCAGCGAGGTCTGCGTTCTCCTGGCACCGCGCTGGAAAAGCGTTTACTTAGTCCATAGAGGCGGAAATTAGATGGTAAGTCAAAAAAGAGCAAGAATAAAACAGACTGCGGATATTATTTTTTGATTAATCGTATGTCGTTTTGAAACCCGGAGCGATGTTCAAATACCTTGGACTGGCGTTTACTCGATCCAGACGTGGATTTCGGCGGATTCTTTTTCGCCGGGCGGCAGCCAGCGGCAGCCGTCAATGGTGTTCAGGCCGTTGGGCAGGCCCATCCAGGGTTCGATACAGAAGAAGGGTTCCTTCGGTTTGGTATACACGTGCATATAGGGGAAGAGGGGTTTCGCGTTGAGCGGATTTTCGGCAATGAACAGTTCGGTGGCGTCCGGAAAGCGCAACGAGCCCCTGGCGGCGTCGGGGCCGTAAAAGCCGTTTTCGTTCAGGTGGGGGTCGTTGATGCCGACCGGGAAACTGCGCGGGTCGGTGACGGCCTTGACCTCAGTGTAGTCGCGGTTGTAGCTGATCTGCCGGAGCGGTTGCATGGATAGTTCAACGCCGCCCTTGGGCGCGCCGGGCGGCGGGGTCAGGAAGTACGGGTGAAAGCCGGCATAGTAGGGCATGGCGCGGTCGCCGGTATTCGCGTAGGTCTGCTTGCAGATGAATGTATTGCGGGTGACCTGGTAGGCGAGGGTGACGGCGAAGGCGAAGGGATAAACCGCGCGTGTTTCGGGGGTGTCCCGCAGGGTAAGGAGCAGGGTGTCCCCCTGGTCTTTGGCTTCCCAGGGCATCCGCGAGGCGAAGCCGTGAATGGGGAGTTTGTAGAGCTGGTTGTTGTA
>RZZM01000072.1 GCA_009929845.1 Spartobacteria bacterium | reverse complement strand
AACGCCTCCGGCGCCACCGGCGTATTCACCTGGGCTTCCGCTGCCCCCGTCGGCGTCTATACCACCACCTTTTATGCCGTTGATGACGATGGGGCCTGCGCGGAACCGGTCGTCATCACCGTCGCATCCGGACGCCACCCCCCTGAAATCCAGTCCATCGGCACGCCGGCCGTGACTGAAGGCCGCGACCTCGCGTTTGAAATCATCGCCACCGACCCCGAAGGCGACGCCATCACCCTCACCGTCAGCAACATCCCACCCGGCGCCACCTTCAGCGCCGAGAACGGCCTCGGCATCTTCACCTGGAGCAACGCCACCCCCATAGGCGTCTACACCAGCGCCGCCTACGCCACCGACATAGACGGCAGCACCAGCCGCACCTTCACCATCGCCGTGCAGGCCGCCACCAATCCCCCCGTGTTCCAGGCCATCGGCAACCGCCATACCACCCAGTATGAACCCCTCGAATTCACCATCGCGGCCATCGACCCCGACGGCGAATCCATCCTCTACAGCGCCGACAACCTGCCCGCGGGCGCCGGCCTCAGCGCCGAGGGCTTTTTCTCCTGGACCAATCCCGCCATCTGCGGCGTCTACACCTCCACGTTCTACGCCACCGACAATGACGGCGCCGACAGCCAAACCATTACCCTCACCGTCGTACGCGGCGGCGACCTCTGGATCAATGAATTTCACTATGACAACGCAGGCACCGACACCGGCGAATTTGTTGAACTCGCCGGAACCGCCGGACTCGATCTCTCCTACCATGCCCTCTTCTTCTACCGCGACGACGGCACCGTCTATGCCAGCAACGCCCTCAGCGGAACCATCCCCGATGAAGGCTGCGGCTTCGGCGCGGTATCCATTGAGCGCACCCTCCAGCAGTCCGGCGGCATTGCCCTCGTCAAGGACTGGACCAACCTTATTGTACTGCTCAGCTACTCTTCTACTTTCCTGGCCTCCAACGGCCCCGCCGCCGGGGAATATTCGCTCGACATCAAAGTGCGCGAATCCGGCGACACCCCCGTCGGTAATTCTCTGCAGCTCCAGGGCAACGGCACCAATTATATGGAATTCACCTGGGCCCAGGCCACCAACACCGCCTCCCCCGGCTTCCTTAACGACAACCAGTACATCTACCCCTGCAACGGCGAATACTTCCTGCCCCCTGTGCTCAACCCCATCGGCGACCAGGCCGCCATTCGCAACGAACCGTTCTCCATCCCCATTACCGCCGTTGATCCTGACGGCGATACTGTCACCCTTTCCATCAGCAACCATCCCGCCGGGTCATCCCTCGCCGCCACCAACGGCAACGGCACCTTCCTCTGGGACAGCCCCGACCCTATCGGCAGCTACACCTGCACCTTCCACGCCGTCAGCACCGACGGCGCCGACAGCGAGACCATCGTTGTGACCGTCGTTTCCCCTGCCACCCTCTGGGTCAATGAACTGCACTACGACAACGACAGCATCGACACCAACGAAGGCGTCGAAGTCGCCGGTCCGGCCGGAACCGCCCTCACCAACTACGCCCTCTATGCCTACAACGGCAGTGACGGCGGCGTTTACTTGACGCAACCCCTCAGCGGCGCCCTCCCTGACGAAGGCTGCGGCTTCGGCGCGGCCTGGGTCCCCATGAACGGCCTGCAGAACGGGCCTGACGCTGTCGCGCTCGTCCGGCTCTCCGACACCTTTGTCGTCCAGTTCCTCAGCTACGAAGGCAGCTTCACCGCTACCGACGGACCTGCCGCGGGACAGGCCTCCACCCTGCTCGGTGTCAGCGAAGCCACCTCCACCCCCATCGGCCAGTCGCTTCAGCTCACCGGCACGGGCGCCGGCGCCGAAGAATTCACCTGGAGTGGCCCCGCCGCCGGCTCCCCCGGAGCCCTCAACAACAATCAATACATCACCGGCTGCCCGGACGATACCGACGTTGACGGCGACGGCCTGCCCAACACCTGGGAAACCCTGCACTTCGGCGGCCCCACCAACGCCCTGGCAAGCGCGGACAGCGATACCGACGGCATGTCCAACGCCGAAGAATATATCGCCAACACCGACCCCAACGACGCCGACTCCCTCTTTGCGGTCAACCCCGCCGGACTACATGATGCCGTCGAATTCAACACGTACACCGGACGCGTCTACCACGTCTACTCCGCCACCAGCCTGCGTCCGCCCGTCTGGGACATCGTCCAGACCAACATTATCGGCACCGGCGGCGCCGTCATCATCCCCGTAACCAACAACAGCGTCCTTTACATTCGCACCGGCGTTACACTACCGTAGGGAATCGTTGAACGTGCGAATTGTAAAAAGGCTGAAACAGTGATGAGTATTGAGCATGTAATAATTTTTTCAATCATTGGAAAAATCAAACGTCATTTTTCCAATGATTGGAAACCCGTCTTTGCGGTCCTGGCGCTACTCATCGTGGCTGGCACGCCCTGCCCCGCTGCCATTGAATCATCGGCCCCGTGCTGGACAAGCATCAGTCACCGCGTATTCTTTCCCGTCAACGAACCGGTGTTTCTCAGCGACGACCACGTTCTGCTGCTGCAGCGAGGCAACCACGATTACACCTTTTTCCTGCCCGGCGACTATGCGCAACACCCCTCGCGGAACTATCCGCTCGCCCTGGTCGCCGCGCCGCTCAGCGACGAACAGCGGCAGGCCCTCGCCGACCTTTTCTGCGCGCAGGGCTGGGCCATGCTGCATCTCGAACTCCCGGACTCATCATCGCCGGAACAAGCGCTCGCCGGGCTGATCGTCGCCTATCGCGACGCCAAAAAACGCTACCCGATCCTGCCGAACACACAACTGCTCGCCGGGTATCAAACCGGCGCCGAAATCGGCGCGTTTTTTGCCGCCACGCGGCGCGGTTTCGCCGCCTGGATCGGTGATGACGGCCTCTTCCCGCGCGACCCGCAACATGCAGGCGCCTGGCTCACCGCCCCCCTGCGCGCTCACGCCGACCTGCTGCTCTACACCCTCCAGCGCCAACCGCAAACAGACGCCCTCGCCTCGCTGCGCGACACCCTGCCCGAAGGCATGGACCTGCAAACCACAGCGATCGCCGCCACCAATCCCCCGCTGCCACCGCATCAACTCGCGGCCGTGCTCGACCGGATTCGCTGGCAACTGCTGTTTGAACGTCCTGCCGACGGACGCCACTACTACTACGCCCTGGCCGAATACGAACGCCTTCGCCACCAACTGCCTGAAGCCGACGCCTCCCGGCGCGAAACCCTCCAACAGGAAATGACCCGGCTCAACAAACGCTGGCATTTTGAACCCGAGCATCTGTGAAACTATATTCTTTGTCCTGACTTCAGCCTACAGCGCATGCGTGGTAATGCGGCCTCATCCGGAGCGCAATTTTCTTCACCGGAAAACGGCCGTTTTATCCGAGGACGTTCCCCAGGATAACCTTAATTTGTGCGATACGGCCCAGCGCCTCAATGACGTTGTCGGGCTCGACCGGCTTGATGATGTAGTTTTGAATGCCGTGCGCGCGGCCGAATTCAATATCCTTTTCGTAGTCCGACGTGCTGGCCACCACGATGGGAATATCCTTGAACTCCGGTTTATCCCATATCCGCTCGAGCACTTCGCGTCCATCGATCCCCGGCAGGCTGAGATCAAGCAGGATCAAGCCCGGCTTCGGGTACTGGGAGGCGTCCTCGAACGCCCCCTTGTTGTGGAGATAGTCGAGGGCTTCCTGCCCGTTACGCGCCACGTCGACGCTGTTCCATATATTCGCCTTTTTCATCGCCCGTTTTGTCAGCAATACATCTTCCTCATCATCTTCAATTAAAAGTATCCGTATCGCGTCAACCGTCACCTTACTCATACTGTCTCTCCATGTTTATCGGGTTCCTTGTCCTTCTCAACCTGCGGTGAGGAGCCGGACGTTCGCGGAAAGGTAAGCCTGAACAGGCTGCCCTTGCCCGGCTCGGATTCCACCGTAACGGTCCCACCGTGCCGGTGGATGATCTTGCGGCAGACCGCCAGGCCGATGCCCGTGCCTTCATATTGTTCCTGGCCGTGCAAACGCTTAAACGGCGCGAAAATATAGCGTGTTTCCCATTCTTTCATGCCGATCCCGTTGTCGCGAACACAGACTTCCCAATGGTCGCTGCGCTCGTGAGCATATACCAGTATGCGGGGGGCGTCCTTGTCATTAAATTTCAGGGCATTGGAAACGAGGTTCTGGAAAAGTTGCAGTAATTGCGTCTGATCCCCTTGTACCGCGGGCAACACGTTGATATCCAACACGGCGTGTTTCTCTTCGATGTGCTCTGTAAGGTTTTCGCGCACGGCGGACAGCACATCGTTCAAATCAATCCATTCCATGGGTTTTTCATGCGACCCGGCCCGCGAGAAGGCCAGGACGTCTTTGATCAGGCGCCGCATGCGCTTTGCCGCCTTAACGAGGATGTGCAGGTAGTGCCGCCCATCCTGGTCCAGTGCGTCGTGATAGTCTTCGAGAAGGATGTTTGAGAAACTCTCAATCTTGCGCAACGGCTCCTGGAGATCATGCGAGGCGACCCGCGCGTATTCCTCGAGGGCCGCGTTGCTTTCACGAAGCCGCTCATTGCTTTCGCGTAATTTGTCCTGTACCCGCTTGAGCGGTGTAATATCACGAAGAACCGCGATGACGGCCTCCTGCGTGTGATAGCGAATCGAGGAGGAATGGATATCGACGGGAATCACTCGCCTTTCCGCGGTCTGCAGGCAGGGCATGCCATTCTCATCATGCATGACGAGTTCAGCGTACGTTTTTCCGAGTATGACCTCCCGTTTCAAGCCGGTATTGTGCTCGGCGGCGGTATTACAGTCCAGGATACGGCCCTCGCGGTCATATACGAGCAGGGTGTCGTCGACCCCTTCGAACAGGACGCGCAAATGCTCTTCGCGTTCGCGCAGCGCCGACTGGGCCGACTGGGCATCCTGCAACAGGCTCAGGGCGGCGCGACGGGCGCGTTGATGGTTCTGCATCTCCTTTTCAAGCTGCCGGTTGGCCTCGGAGAGTTCGGCAATCAACGCTTCACGCTGCTCTTCAATATGCTGCAGTTCCGTTACATCCCTGAACGTGAGCATTGTGCCCATGAGCCAGCCGTCGCGGTCGATCATGGCGGTCGTCTCATATCGGACGATAAACTCCACCCCGAATTTCGACACCAGCCCAGCGGTCAATTCCCGCCCGAAACCCAGTTGTTTAAGCGGAACGGTTTCGTCCGGGTCCACCGTCGTTGGCGGCACGTTTACGCTCTGTAGACAGAAAACCACTTTTAATGGTTTTCCCACGGCCTCTTCAGCCGACCAGTCCGTCAATTCACAGGCCTTGCGGTTGATCAATGTCACGCACCCGTTCCGGTCGACCGCCATGACCCCGTCGGCAATATGGTTGAGCGCGGCATCAAATCTGTCGTTCAAATGTTCCAGTTGCCGCGTATCCTCCTGGTGACGCAGCCGGGCCTTCTCCACCCGGGCATGCAAGATGGTGAACAACCCCGCCATGGCCATGAACGCGAGATAGATCACCACGGCGAACCATGTGCGCGCCTGCGTCCAGGGAGCGGGATCCTCCGTACGCAACGGCAATACCAGAATTACGGAAAGCAGTATCACCAGGAGAATTAACAGGGTCCCGGGCAGGTACTTGCGCAATGGCGCCAGCCATGCGGGCTCAACGAAAGCGGTTGTTTCCTTACGAGCCAAAATAAACCTTCTCTTCCCGGCATGTGGTTTGCAGGACCGCAGGCGCGGACGGCAGGGCCTCTTCCTCCCAGACCGGAGGATAGCGGGGCGCCAGACCGGCTTGCTTGAGTACCGCGTTTACTTCTTCCTTCAGCGCGATGATCCGCTCCTCACGTCCGACCATGGCCTGGTTAAACGCTTCCAGCTCACGATTCGCCTTTTGCACCTCTTCAATCGAGGCATCAAGGGCTTTCCGCGCCCGTGCCGTTTGCAGGGCATTGCCAAGAACCTCTGCCAGCAGGGCCGCATGATTGAGCTGGGCCTCGGAGATCGGATGGCGCGTGATACGGTTATCCACACTGATCACACCGAAAACCCATGTGCCCTTTCGCAGGGCCACCATCGTCGACGACAGGTCCTCCTCCCCTTCCCTGGCCAACGGCCCCCCCAGCGGCATTCCGGTCTGGTACAGTGCCCCCTGGAAAAGCGGCTTCATGTTCAGGGTACGGCTGAGTTCGTGTACGGACGTATGCTCATCGGTCGTGCCGCCCTGCAGGTCCGTTCCGTATGTCCCGCGAAAACGTTTATGATCCGGCTCCTCGAGAAACAGCCCGCAGCGATCGAACCCCAGGTGTGCGCGAATCCCCTCAACCACCGCGCGGCAGATATCGTCTTCGGTCTGACATCCCGCGATGGCCACGGATATCTTCAACACGCCTGCGCGCAGACGTTCGGCTTCCTTACGGGCCGTTATATCCTCCTTGATGGCGATGTAATGGGTTATCTCGCCGGTACTGTTGGTGATCGGCGAGATGGTTGAGGCATCCCAGTAAAACGTTCCGTCCTTGCGGCGATTGCGAAACTCCCCGCGCCACTCCCTGCCTGAAAGGATAGTCTCCCACAGCTCGGCGTAGTCCCGGGGGCTCTTTTCGCCGGACTTCAATACGCTCGGGTCACGTCCAAGGATCTCCTGCCGGTCATATCCGGTCATCTCGGTGAACTTCGGGTTGACGTATTCAATCACCCCTCTTGTATCGGTAATGACCACAGCACTGCCGCTCTGCTCCACCGCACGGGAGAGTTTGCGTAATTCGTCGTGGATCTGCCTGAGATGCTCCTCGTCCTGGATCCGCTCGACATACTGTCCAATACGGTACGCCAACGCGAACAGGAGCTCCTCCTGTTCGGGGCTGAGCGCGGGCGCCGGTCCGCGGAAGAAAAGCTCAAGTTGCCCTCCCGGGCCTTTGCGCTGGATAATCTCGTAGACCTTCCGGACGCCCTCTTCCTTGAACTCCTCGTTACGATAAACCGCTTTCCCGAGGACCAGTCGCGCCGAACAGGTGACCTCTTCCGGACACGCATTGGTCACCAGCTCGACCACGTCGCGCAATACTTCGTCGGTCTTGAACGACTCCATGGCGAATAAGCGTTCAGCCGCATACAGACAGCCAAGCTCCCTGACGCGCATTTTCAGTTCCTGCAGCAGGCGCCCCTGTTCGGCCTCGGCGGTCTGCAATGCGCGGCGCGCGCGCGCGTTTTCCAACGCACTTTCTATGGCCCGGGGCAGCACCTCGACGTAGCGGCCGCTGGCATCTTTCATAATGTAATCCGCGGCCCCCTCTTTCAGCGCCGTGGCCGCAAGCTTTTCATCGCCAAGACCCGTCACCATTAAGACCGGTATATCCGCGTCCATTGCCCGCACGGCCCGCACCACGTCAAGGCCTGACATCCCCGGCATCTGATAATCGGAAAGGACCACATTAAAAGATTCGTCATGGAGGCGCGCGAGCCCCTCTTCGCCATTGCGGGCGTGGAGCACCTCATATCCTTCGCGCTGGAGTACGCGCTGAAGAAACGAGGCCACGATCGGCTCGTCTTCAATAAGCAACAGGCGCGTCGGCCGCCCCTGTCTATCTGCATCCTCAGTCACGCATTATCATCCTATATACTGTTTTTATTTCCGGGCTCCGGCGCGACACCACGTGGAACCCGCCTACAGGCTTACGAAACGGACTTCCTTGGTCACATCCCTGTTCACACCCCGGTAGCCAACAAGCTCACCACGTCCGTTCATCACCGGCTCTGCCGTAACCTGGTGAATAACCACCCGGCCCTCGTTGGACACCAGCCGGAACTGTTCACGGAAGATGCGCTCCTGGCGCGCGTAGAACGAGGCCGCTCGCGGAAGGAATTTCTCCCGTTCACTGGCCGTAAAGTAGTCGCTCTGCAACGTACCGAGCACTTGCTCCGGTGGATATCCGAGCATCTCTTCAACGATGGCGCTGGTATAGGTGTAACGGCCGACCCCGTCTGTTTCCCATATCCAGTCACCCGAACAGGCGACGATGTGTTCGAAACGTTCCACGCTTTGCCGCAGGTCCGCTTCGGCCTGTTTGCGCACGTTGATCTCCTGGCGCAGCGCAATGTTGAGCCGCGTCACATACGAGGTCGTGATAAGCATAATCACCATCGCGGCCCCCGCGACAATGAACCAGTACATGTACTCGCGCAGAATGAAGGCGAAGGTGACCTCTCTGCCCGTCCGGTACGGATAGGCCCCCACCCCGGCAAGGCACTCGTGTACCCGGTTAAGCGAGCGAGGCAGCGCCCACCCCGCATAGGAGGGCCGGTCCGCAAACGGCGGGGCGCGCCCCGTGTCTTCGAGCAGGGCGCGCACTACCGCGGAAGCCAGGTCGTCCGGAACACGGTTGAACGCCGTGAAGCACCATCCGGGATACAACGGCGTACTGACCTTGAGCGGGAGGTGGCTCGAATCATAGGCACTCACAAAACTGAGCACGCGAAACGCGTCCCGCTCGACAACGCCCTCCGCGACCCACCGCTCCAGCGCGCCCGATTGCACAAACCCCGCATCGGCCGAACCGGAAGCCACCGCCGCCAACACCGCACGCGGAGTGGCGACCTCTTCAATACGTCCAAAAAAGTCGGTTGTCGGCCCGTGTGCTTCCATCAGCTCGCAAATACAGGCGTACCACGATCCCAGCCCCCACCTGTTCGCCACCGCCAGCGTGCCGCCATGCAGGGCCTCAATGCCGGCGCCCTTCGGCGCGTCACGCCGCACCAGCAGCACGCCGCCCATTTCTGTATAGCCCCGGTCCCCCATCTGGTAGCGGAGCATCGCCAGGCGTTCTGCGCCGAAACGAGCCTCAAGATCAAGATAAAGCGCCGGATCCACGACCGCAAAATCGAGCGTCCGTTCGGAGGCGGCACGGGCTAGCTCCTCGCGACTCATGTCCTTAAGCACGAACGTGTGCGCAGGTAAGGCTTTGTTCAGATGATTAACAGTAAGCTCCAAGGCCCCCGGATCATCCAGCGCGGCAGCGCCCCGCCAAACCCCGATGCGCACTTCGCGCGCGGTACACGGGAAGACGCACATGACCGCGAGCATGACAATCGCCAGGCTTACTAACCCGCAGCCTCCCCGCGGACAACCAAACCGAACTCTTACTGAAAGATTATTTCGTGTGGTATTCGCACCACATAAAAGGACCATACCGTACCCCCTGTCACATTACCTAACCCGATACGAACCCGCTTTTCCCCCTTGTGGCGACAAGCACGTCCATTTTTCTCTTTTTGTGCATTCATGGCGGCAGTTTAGGGACTGTGCCAAGGGGTGTCAACCATGCATTGTGACTTTTGTCATGGATAATGACGCTGTACTCACTTGGCTGAGGGCGACCAATTACTATCTCTGGACGGATAACGGTGGTGGCGGCAGCCTGGACCTGATCAATGGCTGGTTTACCAATGGCGCTTACAATGTTCCTTATACTATATGCCACCTGGAACGACAAGCAAAGTATGCCCAATACGGCTAATTAATTTTTCGAGGGAAGACGGCCCGACGGATTCACAACCTGCCTTCCTTGCATGAGCTGACGACAGTGTTTCTGATGCGCGCGATATTTTCGGCAGAAACTCTCATATACGTCCTTATCGACCGACTTTTTCAGGTTCTCCATGAAGAGGTCATGGGTCGTCTCGTCCGCCGTTGGCTCCGCGCATATCGCACTGGCCATTGATGCGGCGTCTTCATCCGTGAGCGCGTACCCGTCCCGACCGGTATGTGTCTGCATCCAGTCTTTCATTAGATCCCAGATGTCACTGTGCAACATACACAGTCGGTCCAATTCCACCGTATCCATACTAAGGATTCTTGTATCTGATTCCTGCATCATTACCGTACCCTAGCACCGGAGAGACTCCCCGTCAAGGGGAGTCTCTCTATTTTTTAGTTTCTATCGACTGTTACCAGGGGCAGGGATAGTAATCCCCGTTATCCTGATAGGTCTTCAAGTCATCCACGTACGCGGGATGAGGTTTGGCGTTGGCGCATGTTCCGCCAAATTCAATCCGGTACTTCTGGATGTTTGCCCAGTTGCCGTCCCATTGCACCCAGGGCAGGGTGTCATTCGAGACCACCAGGTCCACCGTGCTTTCCGTGTAGAACTTGTCTTTGGCAAAGAAGATGTAGTCTCCCTCGCCGAGATCAAATTGTGTGCTGTCGACGACATGCCACCGGGTCACGCCGGCGTTGGCGAAGGTATAGGCGTTGGTGTCTTCGCTGACCACCATGCGAATCCGCATCGGGCTGCCGTCGGGCGGAACGGAATTCGTCATGGTCAACACATCGTACGGGTCCGGCTCGCGCCATGTCTTGATGGCAATTCCGTCTATATCTGACCAGTCCTTCACATTCGGTTCGCCCTGCTGCAGGCCGTTAGCCACCAGGTTCGGGACAAGCGCTCCAAGCCAGTACCCGCCATTGGGATCGTAGTTGCAGACGAAGAAAGACCCGGCGCCTTCATAGTGATAGTTCGGGGCAATCCGCGCACCCAACTGACCCCAGATGGCCCATCCGAAGGTGTTGTAATACACCGGTTCGAAGGTGTACTCGCAGTTCGCCGGGAAGGAGGTGCAGGCCCAGTGAACCAGGGGCTCCACGGTGTCAATACAGCCGCCGAACAGGGCCACGTCGTCCACATAGAACTGGCTATATTCACCGTCGATCTTGGAGGACGCCTTGAATTGTACGGCTTCCACCGATTGCATGGCGGTATCAAAGTCCACCGCGGTGCCCCACCCTTCCTGGCTGAATTCCCGCAACGGGATGTAATACCTACGCCATTGATTAGGCGTATGCTGAAGGGTGAACACGTAATCGTCATAGTCCGTAATCGCCTCGGACTTGAGCACCACGCTGAGCATCTTGCCGTTGCCTTTCAGCCAGAAGCTGACCCCTTTGGTCCAGGTGGCATCCGGACGAATGTCCACGGCGGCGTCAAAGTTGACCACGGTGTCGTCGAACGGATTGAGGGTGCAGGCAATGCCGCCAAAGAGGCGGTAGGTGTCCATCGAAGCGCCCAGGTCGAGGGTGACATCGGCCTTGAGACACTTGGTGGAATACGGATGCGCGGCATCCGTGTCGTCGTAGTTTACATACGCCAGGGTGTTGTTGGTGTACTGGGCGTCATCATAGGCGCAGGCGAACCCTTCAAAATGATTCGGGGTCCACAAGTCCGATTCAACACGATCCACCCATACCCAGCGACCATACCACGGCTTGCCCAGGGTAAAACTGTCATCGGCGAGACCGTCGCTGGAGGCCACGGTGATTACGTAGCCTTCAGCACAGCCGATGCGGTCGGCGTCATCATCGCTGAACGCGCCTACCTTGAACATACCGGTAAAGGTCTTCGAGTCCACCGCGGTCTCCACCAGCATCACCTCAATGTCGGCGCAATCATTGTTCAGGTCGCCGGTGTACGGATCCGTGCTGGAAACCGTACAGAGCGTGTAGTCGATACTCTCCGGGTTGCCGCCGCTGGTGGCCGTCAGTTTTACATACACTTCGAGGCTGTCATTGCCGACCAGGGGATCGGTGAACTGCGCATCCCGGTACAATTCAACCGTCTGACCGCTCAGGGAGGGCAGCACGCTGATGTTGACCTGCGCGACATTGCGGCTTTCAGCGCCATCATTGTCGGTGACAATCAGTTCAAAGACATGCTCTCCGGGGGTATAGGAGCTGAAGGTCGGATTCGCTATGTTCGGATTCGACAGCCCGGTGGTCGGCGCCCAACGATAGGAGGACACGGCGCCATCGCCGTCCCAGCTCGCGCTGCCGGTCAACTGCACGGCCTCGCCCGGATTCACCAGGTTCTTGTCCTGGGTCGCGATGGCGGTTGGACGGTCATTGCCGCTGACCGGATCGGCCTTCACCAGGCGAATGTTGTCAATCCACATGACCCCGGCCTTGTCATCGCTGGCCGCCCAGGGCACAAACTCAATCTGGCTGATGGACTCGAAGTTCATGACCACCGTCGATCCATCTTGCCCATTCGGGTATCCCCAGTCATAGAAGACCCCGCTCAACGGAATGGCGATGGTCTGCCAGACGCCGTCCTCGACTTCGATCATGTCCTTGTAATCGGTCATTGAGCTGTGGTTCGGCTTGCCGGCGTTGCTGTCATCGTCTTTGATGACCATCAGGAACTGCGTCTTGGTCGGCCCCACGCCTTCCGTTTTTGTCTTGATATCGACCAGCAGGACATCATATCCGCTCCAGTCCGCGCAAGCGGTCAGTTCTTCATCCGGGCCATCATGGTGATGGATGAGCGCCGTATGCCCGTAGGTTCCGAATGCGGCATACATCTTGCCGTTGGGCAGGTCGCCGTTGGCGCGGTTGAATTCGACTTTCATGGAAGCCAGCCCACCCAGCCTCGAGGTCTCTTCATGGTCGAGAGAAAGGTCATAAATATACGGACGGTTACGGTCGCCGGGGTTGCCGTGGAAATCCCACCAGCCCACCGAGTACGGCTCGTGCTGCCCCCAGGTGTGGGCCAGGGAACCGGTCTCAAAGTCGCAGATGCGCTTTTCGCCGCCCGCTTCACCGGGGATGACTTCCACACTGACCGGGATGCTCACGTCGCCTTCCGACGTGCTGATGGTAACGGTTGTTTCATGCACGCCTACGCCCAGGCCGGCCTTGTTGGCCAGCAGGAACGCCTGATCGGTGACCTCGGCATTTCCGCTGCTGTTGACGATGCTCAGCCAGGAACAGCTTTCCGAAGCCGTCCAGGCGGTGCTGCCGTTGCGGGCATTGGAGATTTTGATCGGATGGGTATATACCAGGTTGGTGTGCCCGTGGTCGATTTCAATTTCGGAGCCGGTTTCATAGGGTCCGAAATCAATAACGCGCGGGTTGACGTGCAGGAAGTTGGACGGCGGCGTGCTTGAGCTGTCGGTGCTGAGGATCACCGCGTACACGGCCAGCGGGGCTACATCGTAGGTCAGGGTCTGCCCACTCAGGGTAATGCCCGCCAGGTCCATCTCGACCGGATACGGATCGTGCTCGCCGAAGCGCAGTATCTTTTTCACGCCGGTCACCGCCGCATTGCTGATGACAATGTCAACCGTACGGGTCGGCTGCGCGCCGGCCAGTTCGCCCGCTTCATCATAGGCTCCCTTGTTGGAAAGGAAGACCACCACCTCGTTTTCGTTGGTGCGTTTGCAGGCGTGAACAGAGACCTTATCCCAGTCGCCCGAGTCAGATTCAATGACGGTGTCATTAAAGTAGCGGCTCATCATCCAGATGACCCAGTACTTGGGATTGGGTTCGCCCTCCTCGTTAAACATCGCCTGTTTGGCGGCATCCGAGGCGTGTTCGAAGGCGCCACCGGACTGATCCGGCTCGCCCATGTACCAGTTACAGGCCAGTTGCACGCCCATCTTGGCAAAGAACCCGAGATAGTCCATCTGGCCCAGCGCGGCCACCTGGAACTCGCTGGGATATCCGTTCCAGTAGAAGAAGTCGTATTCCGAGAACGAAAGTTCCGTGCCCGGATAATGGCTGTCAATGATGTTCTGGAAGCGTTTCAGCAGCTTGGTTTCGGTCCCGGCGCAGCCGGTTTCCTGGTCCCAGCTCTGGAAGCCGTCTTCATACAAGCCACGCGGCTCATTGATGGCATCACGATCATTCCAGCAGTTCATGTACCGATGCACATCCATGTAATCGACCAGGCGCTGACCATACTGCGATTCATAGCCCGCCATGCGCGTGGCAAACTGACACAGAAACCGATTGGTATCCGTCTCCCAGCCGACCACACCGGGATCGCCACCGCGACACGGGAAGATGGCCGGTGTCCAT
Source organism: Spartobacteria bacterium (assembly GCA_009929845.1). Lineage (GTDB taxonomy): Bacteria > Verrucomicrobiota > Kiritimatiellia > RZYC01 > RZYC01 > RZZM01. The sequence goes on along the minus strand of RZZM01000072.1, from coordinate 3,160 downwards.
TGCAGATTCATGGATAGCATATTGCTCCAGCCCGGATCGTTCGGCAGCGCCGGCCCCATCGGGGTGGTGACCGGACATTCGGGCGAGTAATCGCTGGACCAGTACAACCACCAGTTCGCGGGGGTGGGGCCCAGAACAATCGCATCCTCATTGGCGTCCTTGATGGTATCGGCCAACTGGGCAAATCGAGGAAAATAGTACTCGTAGTCCATGTGCTGGTTCAGAATCTGGTCGCCATGCGCGCCGTCCGCGAAATGGCCGGGATAGTCCGAACGTTTCCAGGCAATCATCGGCTCGTTCCCGATCTGCCAGAACTTTACGTAACTGCCCGCGCTGTCGATCCAGTCGCTAACCTCCTGGAAGGTTTGAACATGGTCATAGGTCGGATCGCCCAGGCCCCAGCCTTCGCCGGCCACGTGCCCGAACGCGGAAATCTGCACCAGCGGTTCCGCCTCCAGGTCATCAATACACCAATCCACAAAACTTTCCCAACTGACCGGGACATACTGATTGAGCTTGCTGATTACGTTATACAGGCGGTTGTTTTCGTAGTTGTAGCGCTCGATGTTGGTGGCGCCATAACGGATCACCGTAAATCCGGCGTCCTTGACCTTCGGGGTACACAAATCCAGATAATAGCCGGCCGCCCAGTTGGCAATGTTCAGGCCGTAAATATAGTCGCTGATGGGCCGGTTCGCTTCATCGGCATCCACATACACACAGAGGTCATCGGGAATGATGATCTGACCGGCGGCAATGGACACATCGTCCATATAGAGCATATCCGCTGTACCGATGCCTGAGGCGCTCAGCACCAGATGGGCCACCGCAGCGTTGGCCGGCGCCGTGGCTTCCAGAACTTTTTCTTCCCAGCTCCAGGCTGGCAGACCCGCTAAATCGAGGGCATTCTCGCTGATGAAGGTTTGGGTCGCGTCATACCACTCCAGTTTCAGGGAAATCGAAGAGGCTGTCCAACCGCTGTCGCGCAGGAAATAGGCGGTAACTGTGTATGGCACGTTTCCGGTGACATTGATGGCCTGCCAGCATCCTCCGTAATCAAAACCGGACCACTGCGGCTGCAAGCCCATGGCCCAACTGCCGGAGCGTTTGTTCCAGGAACGGCGCGCGGCCGAGCCCCATTCGCCCCAGATGGCAGCGTCCGTATCACTCGATCCCTGGTCCTCGATCCCGCCATTCTGTACCCCCCAGCCCGAAGGCGCCGCGATCTCGTGGAAATTCAGATCATCCATGTACATCGCGCCGGCACTGTTGATCCCGGCGACATCCAACACCACATTGGCGGAAGCGGCGTTGGCCGGGGCCGAGGCGTTGATCATCTTCTGCACCCAGGTTCCCTGCCCTACCCCCGTGACATCAAGAACCTCTGAACTGATGCCATTGTTACTGCTGTCGTACCACTCGATTTTAAGCTGCCACGTTGTGGCCGCCCAGCCGTTATCCGTGTAAAACCAGGCCGAAAGCTCATACTGGCTGCCGCCGGTCACCGCCATCTTCTGCCACGAACCGCCATAGGTATTTCCGCCCCAGGAGCCCTTCACCAAGTCGGAATACCCATCGCCGTCATGGTTGTTCCAGTTGGACCGCTCGGAATTGCCCCAGGTTCCACCTGTTACATTGTCCTCCCACCCCTGCGCCTTCGTCGCACTCGACCCCTGGACCGCCCAACCCGGATTCGCCACAAGATTCACCCCCAGCACCTCCGTAAACCCGCTCAGACAAAACAACCCCACCAACAACAGAATTCCCCACACACCGGAACCACAACGATTAGAATACGGCCAATATTTACCTGTCATCATCACAAAACCTCCTGATATTTCGATGACCTAACAACACACACCCCACCCGGCACAAAAAAACCGGCACACACAAACGTTGCGCCGGGGTTGCTTCTTTTGTGCCGAATGTTGCCCGCACCCGCGGACTGCCATACAAACACATGCTGGATGATATCTGTATCATGGATTATATGTTACATATATCAGCCTTTTTTGTATAGTCTTTTTTTCATTTTTTCCCGGCGCCTTCCCGTGTTCTTCCCGAACGCCTTGTATTCGCTGTCATTGGCGTCGTGAAGATTGCCAAAGGGTCAACAGCACGCCAAGCGCGGCCTTCATCCGCAGGGGTGCACCGTGGGCGGGCGACATCATCTACCCGTGCCGGGTCAATCAGTCGACGGGTATGTGACAGGGACAAGGCTCTCGGGGGGCTTCGCCCAGTCAAGCAGGTGTACTTCATCCATCGCCGTGGGTTCCTTCGAAAGAAATAGTACGACGCGCAAACCATCAGTAAAAAAATTATCCTCGGTCAGGTTGCGTCCGGGGGTCTCAGGCGTGTGCGACGCGCAGCCGTCAACCAGCCCAAGCTGGTCCACGGCCTGTCCGCGCAGGAGTTCCTGCACCAGGTACCACCGGTCCGCGTCGACATCCGGGTCAATCATGTGCGTCGTCAGGTTCGGTGTGCGGGGCGTCAGTTTCACCCCGATGTCGCGGCTGACCTGCCCGATCCATACGGGGGTGTCCTGATACCGCAGCGAGGTCAGCCACAATCGCAGGTGAATGCGTGAATGGACACTTTTCCTGATTTTCTGGAAGGACGTATCCTGCCGCCGTCCGAATACGTACAGGGGACTGATCGGGGAGGTTCGATAGCCCGTGCCGGAAACGAAGGACCAGCATGTGCGCCACGCCGACTTGATATCGAGCCGCTCTGTTTCGTCCCATTCCGCGCCGATCAGGGCGCTGAAGAGGTGCTGCTGATTTCCAATGACGATGAAATTGAGAGGGTCGCCGGTCTTCCTTCCCGATGCGTCCGTCGCGTAACAGGGAAGCGCGCTGAGGGCGGCTTGCAGGCGGCTTTCCTGGAGATTGGTTGAAGCCATGCTGTCCGCATAATACCGTTCGAACTCAAGCTGCTGGTGGTCCGTGCGCAGGCGCTCTCCGGGAAACAAAAAGGAAAGGCGACGCACGCTGTTCTCGGAAATGAGCAGTACATTGCCCCGCCACATGCCATCTCTGCGACGGGTGTAGATGAAGCCCTCGCGCACAGCGTGCGGCGGGATAAAATCATCAATCATCATCTGGGTCAGGAAGCCCAGGCGCGCCGTATTGTACCCGCTGGAAAGGGGCGTGGCATACAT
>RZZM01000432.1 GCA_009929845.1 Spartobacteria bacterium | reverse complement strand
ATTCCAGATCAATCCACTTCAATACGATAGAAGGTCAGCGAAGCGGGCGGCGCCGCGGTGTAGGCATTCATCGGAGGGGTGGAGGGAAGGCCCGTGGCCTCCAGTGTGAACCCGTTCGACAGGTTGAACGAGCGTCCGACGCTGTAGGTTTTTCCTGTTTCGCTGGTCCACTCGATGACGAAGGCTTCGCCTTGCATATTTGTGACAGCCTGCCCGGACATCTGTAGCGCGGACTGCCCGTTCATCGGATCGGTCCCTGCGTACAACTCCATGCCGTCCTCGATGCCATCGCCATCCTGATCGCCGGAGAGATCGTAATGCTGTCCGATGTGGACGGTCTGACTGCCGGAACCGCTCATCTGGAACACCAGTTCCCAGCGCGGCAGGAAGGGTGAACTGCATGTTTCCGGTGAGTAGACCAGTTTGGCGCTTTCCAGCACCGCATCCGGGAAACCCAGTTGCTGGCGCGCGGACCATTCCGCCGCCTGCCGATCTACGGGCAAATAGCGTGATGTCCGGCCCCAGGCGATTTGCACCACCGACCCGTCGTTCGGGTTCATTTTCACCACGTAGGCTGTACTGGCGGATCCCCGGTAAGCGCCCGCCAGCAATACGTAGCTGTCGGCGGGGGTGTCCTGATTGACCGGATAGCTGCGCACGAGGGTGGCCGCGTCATAGACCGCTGCGAACACCGGATCGTCCTGGAGCGTATCCGGCAACACGTCAACCAACAGAGCATGCAGATCCGTGTCACTCTGATCGCGCAATCCACGAGTTCCCTGCATGGCCGGACCATTCCCACCCTGCAGCACTTCATTCAATGCATCGGACATGGCCACGCTTGTTTTCGCCGGCTGCATGATAATCGTTTTCTGGCTCATCGACTGCATGTACTGGTCGAATTCCTCGCCGACCGGCGGTTCCGCCACGAGGTGGTAATTGCCGTCGGCCTCCGAGGGATGAAAGACTTCACTGAGTCCATTGGCCGGCACAAAGATATTGTTGCCCAGTCCATTCATGACGGGATCATTCACCCACACGCCAAAGACCGTCATGTCGGTACTGGCGGCCCCGGCCCGATAGGGTTTTTCATCGGTCTGGAACCCGCGGATCAGTTTGTAGGCCCAGTTCGTACCGGAAAGCACGGCGCTGGGGGAATGAAGCCCGCCCAGCGGCAGGAAGTCCACCCAATAGATGGCTTCACAGATCGCCTCATTGAGATTTGTCCGTGTGCGGGCCGAGAAGTAGTAATTCGGGAAGTCGATTCCGTTGAGGTGCGAGGCATAGCTCAGCGGTGTAATTTCGCCGTTGTGCGCCGGATCATGGGTTGTCAGGCCGTATATTTGCGCCTGGTTGTTGTTGTAGTCATTCCCGAAGAGGTATTTGGCCGTCATCCAGATCGATGCCGCGCCGGTGTAATTCGACACCTCGGCGGTCGCCTGCGGGAAGCTGTCGATCCCGGTGTCCGGATCGTATGCCAGGTGCATGGTGTAAGGCACAACCGAGAGGGTGAACTGCTGGGTATCCGTCAGGCCGAGTGAATCACTGACCTGGACTTCCACGGTGTGGTCACCCAGGACATCCGCGGACGTTTCCCAGTGGATCAGACCGCTTGTTGGGTCGATGGTCATTCCCGCCGGTCCCTGCAGCAGGCTGTATTCGAGGAGTTCCAGTGTATTGGAATCAACGGCTTCGACATCATACGAATAGTTATTGCCCGCCATGACCGACGTGACCGGCGCGCTCTCAATGATCGGCGCGACATTGCGGTTGGCATCCACCACCGCCTCGGCGAGCACATGCACATCGACCTTGATGCGCTGATGCCATTTTACGGTATTCCATGCCGGCCAGGTATACCCGGTGGTCGTGAATTCCGTATCGTCCGCGGCGAGCGTGATCCCTACCCCGGACACACGGACTACATCCACGGTTCCATCCGGATAGACCTTGAACGCATCCAACTGGGAGGGGTCGCCGAACCCGATCTGCGCGTAGGGCAGGCGGACCTCGATGACATTGCCGTTGGCCATCCAGGTATTACGGGAATCAAAGGTCGGGTCTTCGGGGTCCGTCGGACCAAAGTGGAGTTCACCCACCGGGAAGATTTCCGCCGGCAATTCCTCGCCGGTGGTGGGAAGGATTGTTTTCCGATTGGCAACCAGGATTTGCTGATTCCACACACCGCTCTCGAAAACAACATCCGCGGGGTCCACGTCCCAATTACCGCCGTTCACGGCAAACTTGATGGTCGGGTAATCGTTCCAGGCCGCAATCCACGCGCGCCCATCGTTGCCGGGGCCGAACGACACCGCGTATTCGGCGTCCACGCCCAGCCCGGGGTTGTCCGGCAATCCCTGGTTCCCGCCGGGCAGGACATCCAGCCCCACCGTCACCTTGTCATTCATCCACACATTCGGATTATCCGTAAGGATGCGCAGGTAGAGGAAGCCCTCATCATGAATGGCGCGGACCTCCTGCACGGGATCACCGGCCGCGCCGCTGAAGATGACCTGCGAGCCGTTGTCCGACCATTCCGAGTCGTTGCCATCCACAATGACGGCCATCCGCTCGCCAGGCTCACCGTTGACCAGCCCGAAGTTGGCTTCATTGGCCCACAGGTTCTGCCAGTAGGGACGGCGACCGGCGGGGATGTGATAGTCCTTGGTATTCCAGACCGTTTTGAACCATTCGCCCTGCCACATGAAGACGAATCCGCCGGACATCTTCAGGTTACGGATGATATCGAGCAGGTCCACATTGGTGGCCATCTGCTCCTGTTCGGAGTGGTTGCCCTGGTCACGGCCAAGCGGGCCATAGTGCGCGTTGCCGATCGATGAGGGCACTCCAAACTCGCTGATGAACAGTGGAATACCGCCGCCGGAATGGTGTTCCTTGAGTTTCTTGAGGTAGCCCGCGTATCCGTCGCTCCGCCCGCGGAAGACAAAATTAGTGAAGTCTTCTTCGTAGCGCAGGGAATTCGGGAAGTACGGATAGGAGTGATAGTTGGCAAAATGCCCGGCGGGCCAACCGGCCGTCGACTGGATATTGTTGAGATTGATGCCCACCATATTTTCGTAATCGGAAGGTTCAGAGAGATGTATCAAGGGATCGGTCGTCGAGTAATTACTGGTTGAAATGGGCGCGGCGCGACCGCGGGTGGCCATTTCCGTGGCGAGGTGATCAAACATCTCGGCGTACCATATCTCCGTCGGGCTGGCGCCCGGCGCGGATGCGAAGTAGGTTCCGGCATACGGCGGCACGGCGGCGTTGAGGATATCGGAGGCCAGGGTGGGGTCCGGCTCCATCTCGATGCCGATAATGTACCCCGCGCACCACGGGCTCACATCGGAGGTGTAGGTCCCGATGGCCTGTCCCGGATAGGCGGACTGGTCGGTGCGGACCAATTCGCCGTGTATGGCCTGGACGACATCGCTGATCTCGGTCTTGAAGCTGTTGATCATGCGCGAGGCGAAAAGATTCTGATTGGTGTGGAAATAGTTTTCCTCAATCAGCCAGACGCCGTGATAGAGATAGAGCGGCGCATCGGGATTGGCCGTATTATAGGCCAGCAGTTCATCATAAAACGCGGGCCGGTGCAGGGTGTACACCCGGATACCCCGGAAGCCCAGGCCGGCGATTTGCGAAAACCATTTGCGATACAGCTCCGCGGGCGCGGCCATGGCGCCGGGAGAGTACCCCGGAATGCTTGCGCCGATATCCACGCCGGCG
>RZZM01000431.1 GCA_009929845.1 Spartobacteria bacterium | reverse complement strand
CAGAGGTGTTCGGCGGCGATTCCGATGTCGATGAGACTGAACGCGCAGCCACGGAACATGCCGCCCAGGCGGGCGGCGAGTTTGGCGCGCTCCCGCACAACAACAATGAGCACAGGGGCGTCCAGGGCAAAACGGTTCATTTTGTATGGTCCCCCAAAGGCCGGTTGGGCCAGCGCCGACCGAAACGGGTCCTGGTCAAGAATGATAAATTCCCAGGGTTGCGAGTTGCAGGCGGAGGGGGCCAGGCGCGCGGCTTCCACGCACCGCTCAATGGTCTCGCGGGGTACGGGCCTTGCGGGATCGTATTTCCGTGTGCTTTGGCGCGTCCGCGCTAAGTCTAAAAAACTCATGGCGTATTTCGCTACTTGTCGATTTCAACACAATGCCTGAAAAAACCGCTTCGGGGCTCAAAACATACTGACCAATATTTGCCTTTGTCATAGGCGATTCCGGAACTGAGATCATACTTATTCTGGAATCCCCGCTGCCGCATGTAGACCTTGGCCTCCGAGAGGGCCCGTTCAGCGGAAAGGGTGTAGGCGTAGCCGTCCATCATGCCCTTCTGAACGGTTTCTTTGCCGCCCAGGAGACCGCAACCACTGCTCAGGGTGACGATCAGCAGACCAGCCAGTATGTGCAATCTAACTCTGTTCAATGCCTTCATTCGGGCAACCCTACTTTAAAAGTCTAGGCCTGCAAAGGTCCTTCTATAAAAAAAAATAGGCAATATCTACGAGTCAACCACTTTACTAACCCGGCGTGGCGGGGGTACGTTGTGTGTGACATTTCAAACTGGATCGTTTTTTTTCGACAGGAGTCACGGCCATGCTCTCAAATGCTGTAAATAGACGTATTATCTTGTTATGCTGCATGTTATGCATTCCGCTCCTTTCGTTTTCCGATGCGGTCTACGTGGATGTGGCCTATGAGGCGCCGACGGTTTCCGTGGCGGACGGCCTGCTGGATGTCGAGGTGGCGGGATGTCTGTCCGCGGCCCGGCCGGGCGCACCGCTTTTGCCGGCACAACAGCTCTTTTACGCATTGCCCCCCGATACGGACATTTCTTCCGTGACGCTGAAAACGGACCAGCTTGTCACCCAGGTCCTGCCGGTGTCGGGGTGGGTGCGACCGGGGGCCCCGATGGGCTTTCGTGACGAGGTTTCTTATGGGGACGCCGGCCCCCTGGTCGATGGTCGGGACATGGGCCTCTACGGACAGAATGCCTTCTATCCCGCGGCATCCGCGCGCATCGAGAGTGTCGGTCAACTGCGCAAATGGGTGATCGTTCGTCTGCTGGTTTCCCCGGTGCAATACAACCCGGTCGGACAAACCCTCCGCTATGTCCAGTCCGCGCGATATGCGCTGATGTTTTCCAGGGCGCCCACGCGGGATCTTTCCGCCGCGCTGGCGGACACCATGATGGACCGCGAAGCGTTGCGCCTGGTCGCCAATCCGGAAGAAGCGCAGGCCTGGTACCCGGTCGAACGTTCCCTGGACACCGTCAGCGAGAGTAACGTCTACGCCATCATCACCAGCGATACGATTTACAACCAATCCACGAATCTTTACGGGTTCATCGCGCACAAGGAGTCGATCGGCTATACCGTGCTGGTGGTCACCGAAACAAAGGTCAACGGCGATGCCGGGGCGACCGGGTGGAACGAGGTGACCGGACAGGCCCCCGATGAAAAGGCCGATCGGATCAGAAAATGGCTGCAGGACAACTACCTGGGCAGCCATATACGGTATGTGCTGCTGATCGGCAATCCGGTGACGGGGTCCGGGGATGTCCCGATGAAAATGTGTTACCCCCGCTACGGCGCCACGTCCGACGCGTCCTACACCAACTCGCCGACCGACAGCTATTACGCGGACCTAACCGGCAACTGGGATCGCGACGGGAACGGGTTGTACGGGGTGTACGGCACCACCAATGACGGTGGGGCCGGGGGCGTGGATTTCCTGCCGGAGGTCTATGTCGGCCGCTTCCCGGTGTATGGCACGGATTATGTCTCGCTAAGCAACATCATCGCCAAGTCCATACGCTATGAAATGTCGGTGGCCACCAACTGGCGCACCTCCGCCCTGCTCCCGGAAAGCTATTCCGACACCAACGGGACGGATGGCGCGTACCTGGGCGAACATATGCGGACCAACTACCTCGAAGGGGCGGGGTTCGATACCTACACGATGTATCAGCAGGGGTCGCTCCAAGCCTATTATGATTCGGTGTTTGACAGCGATGAGGAATTGCTGAACTACGCGGTGCCGAATCACTGGCGGGCCAACCCGTACGGGCTGGTGTGCTGGTGGGCGCACGGATGGTCGCAGGGGGCCGCCATCAACGGCGGCGGGACCTTGATGAGTTCGACTAAATGCAGCGAGCTGGATGACCGGACGCCCAGCCTGGTCTACATGGCCTCCTGCACGTGCAGCGATCCGGATGTATCCAACAACCTGGGATTCGCGCTCTTGAAGCAAGGCGCCATCGGCGTGGTGGGCGCCACCCGGGTGTCGTGGTACCGTGTCGGCACATGGTATCCCAACACCATCTACGCTGACAACGCCCAGATCGGCTACAGCTTCATGCAACAGGTCGCCACCAACCAGTCCGCTTTCGGTCAGGCCCTCTATGATTGCAAAAGTACGATGGGCGAGGTCTGGGGCGGGCACTCCTGGATGAACCAGTTTGATTTCAATCTCTATGGAGACCCGGGCATTCGCCTGCTGACCACGTACGCGACGGACCACGACCGCGACCGTATTCCTGATTATTGGGAAGTCCTTCACGGACTGTCCACCAATGACCCGTCCGACTCCGTTCTGGACCCGGACGCCGATGGCTTCGGCAATTACCGGGAATACTGGAACGGAACCTCGCCGACCAACGCCGATACAATGCAGAGCAGTTATTCCTCCATGACCGCGGTCGGCAATTTCCAGGGATGGGACCCCGCTTCAAACAATATGACGCTGGTGGATAACTACACCTGGGAATATGAACAGACATTTTCATCGACCACAAACCTGGCATTCAAGTTTACCGCAAACGGCAACTGGACCGCCAACTGGGGCGATACCGATCCATCCAATGAAGAGGTTCCTCTGTGGGCGATGACCGACAGCTATGGATCGAATATCCTGGTTACGAGCACCCTGGATGGCCTGTACCGCTTTACCTTCAACGAACGGACATTGTGGTATGCGCTGGAGGCCGCCGTCAGCAACGATGCGGACCGCGACGGGATGCCGATGGAATGGGAACAGCAGTGCGGGCTCAATCCCTACGACCCCGAAGACGGGGCCAGTGATTACGACGGGGATACCGTCACGGCCGTAACCGAATACCAGTGGGGAACCCATCCCCGCAGGGCGGACAGCGATTTCGACGCCTTGTCCGATGGCGTGGACCCTGCGCCGACCGTATGCGCTTACGCCTCCACAACGCTGACGGCCTCCTGTTTCGGGCATGTGAGCATGCTCAACGGCGCGGCCGGCCATGATTCCTCCGCGTGCCGATGGGGCGCCATGCCGGGCCGGACCAATGCCGGGTATCTTTCGTTTGATATCAGCGCCCTGCCCGATACGGCGCGGATCCAGGTCGCGGCCCTGCTGTTTAACGCCGCCTGCACCAATGCGGCGGGCGCCGCCCCCGCAACGCAATTGATCGGCCTGCGGGCACAGGACCCGTCCTGGGCCTATGCCGCCTCCGCCACCTATGCGCGGATTGTTGCGGA
>RZZM01000430.1 GCA_009929845.1 Spartobacteria bacterium | reverse complement strand
GGATGCGGAGGTGTATCGCCGTCAGTTTGCCGAATGGCGCAGCAAGATTGCTGCGCTGAACAAATCAGTGTATGATACGCTGGAGGCGTGGGGGCCGGACCCACCGGGTCTACGGCCCGGGGATGTGGATATGGTTGAACTGGGCGGTGGCGTGAAGCTGAAGATGGTGTATATCGCGCCGGGGAGATTCGAGATGGGTTCGAACAATGGGGACAATGACGAACAGGCGGTGCATACAGTACGGATCAGCGAGCCATATGGGCTGGGGAAGTACGAGGTTACACAGCGGGAGTACCAGCAGGTGATGGGTGAAAATCCGAGCCGTTTCAAGGGGACACGCAGACCTGTGGAGATGGTGAGTTGGAAAAAAGCGGTGGAGTTCTGTCGGAAGCTGACAGAGCAGGATCACAGGACCGGCCGCCTGCCCGCGGAGTATGAGTACACGCTGCCGAGCGAGGCGCAGTGGGAATACGCGGCGCGAGGGGGCGAAAAGAGCAAAGGATATGTCTATGCGGGCTCAGACTCCATCGGAGAGATTGCCTGGTATGATGGGAACAGCGGAAATACGACACACGAAGTAGGCGGATTGAAAGCGAATGAACTGGGGTTGTATGACATGAGTGGGAATGTATGGGAATGGTGTATGGATAAGTGGCATGACAGCTACAATGGAGCGCCGGAAGATGGGAGTGTGTGGATGAGTGGGAATAGCTCGTTCCGCGTTTCTCGTGGCGGGGGTTGGGGCAATTCGGCGCGTCTCTGCCGGTCGGCCATTCGTGACTGCGATGCCCTGTCGCGCACGCGTAGCTACCTGGGCTTTCGCGTGGCCTTGGTTCGGAAATAGCATGGCCTGTATAGCAATGAGCAGTGTGAAGGTTTGTGATGGAAACAAAATGTAGTATGGGTAAGTGGTATGTGGTTGTTGGGGTGGCGTTGGCCGTGGGTGTATATCTGGTTGGCGTGGTTGGTGTTCATGCCGGCGAGACGGTTAAACAGGATGTAAAAGTTCCGATTCTTACGGTGCGGGGGAGACGCGCACATTGTTTGAATATCTCCCTGACGCTGGAGCAGGACCCGGAGAGCAACCGGCCTTTGTTCATTTCGATTGCGGAGGATACGCCGATGGGATCGGGCGACTCGCTTCGGGCGTCGGTGTGGCAGGTGGCCATGAGTGTGGCGCTGTTGCGGGGCGATGCGTTGTCCGGAACCAGAATCACGGTGCATATCCCGGGCTATATTGATGGCTCCAGCGCGGGTTGTGCGTTGGCGCTCGGGCTGATGGCCGCGCTGGAGGGCAGGGAGCTGCCGTCGGATTTTGCGGTGACGGGCTCGGTGCTGCCGGATGGGAGCATTGGACGTGTGGGGGATATTCATTTAAAGATGATGGCGGCGCACAGGGAGGGCAAAAAACGTATGCTGGTTCCAGCTTGTCTGCGGTTTGAATATGACAGCGCAAAAGGTGTTTTTGTTGATTTGAAGGTGCTGGCGGATACGTTGGGCATCGCCTATATTCCGGTCGGTTCCCTGGAGCAGGCGTATGCGGTCCTGCTGGCGGAGGAGCCGGTAACAAGGGAGGCCGGCATTGCTTTTGCAGATGCTGCGCTGCCGGAATATCTGGACGACTACTTCAAAGATGAATTTACCGCTTTGCTTGGGCGCTATGAGGCGGTAGTGGATGACCGTAGTGGTGGGATCGGGGTCGCCCTGCCTGATGAGAAGGCATTGGGAAACAGCATTCTCCAGCAGGCGATTGCAACGGTTGAGGCGGGGTTGCAAGCGGCGGGCGCGGGGTATGTGGATGTGGCGGTGAGCCTGCTGCGCGAAGGCTTGGCGGGCGTCTTTGCGCAACTTCAGGTGGTACGTTCGATCGAAAATGCGGAGGGGGATCGGCAGGTGGAAGAAATCAGAAAGCTGATTACAGAAAAATCCGCCATTCCATGTGAGCCGCGCGCCCTGGTTTCCCGACTACAGGACCTCAATCTTTCGTTGGCGGTTACACCGTTTATGGGCGGTATCGCGACAGGCGCCGCTTTGCAGCAGTTTGTGCGTGATCTGGATGCGCTCAGTATTGCAATGGACAGAAAGGGGGTAAAGATGGCGGCCTCCGTTGAGGATGAGGACCTCTTGCGTGAGATGGCGTTACTGTTGTATCGCGCCCGCATCAGCGCCTGGGTCGCCGAGGTATATTCAAATTACGATGAACAGATACTCACGTTGAACCGGTTTTTTGCCGGGGACAAGGTGGAGGTGGCGCCCTCCTTCTCGCAGACGGAGCAGTTGCTTTTTTCATCGCTGCTGACGACCAAAAACACACTGGATAGGCTGCTGGGCAGTGTTGATGCCGAGGTGAACGCGGCATCCATCTATGGCATGTTGCTGTGGGGAGATCCCGAGCTGGCGCTGCCGTTCGGAGAGATGCCCTATGCCCTGCATCGGGCGGCTCAGGTGGCCGAGGGCATGCAAAAAGTGTTTTTGTGCGCCATTGCCTCGCAGGTATATGTGCGGTACATTGCCGAGCTGAATCGATGGATTCTGCTGCTGGGAGAGTTGGACCCGTATTGGACTGAGGATGGGGGCGTGCAGATCAAACGGCACGGCATACTCCATGAACTCTTAACCACCTCACGTAAGCGGGCCCTGCGTTCAATCGCCACCTGCCGGGAGCAGGAACTCCCATGGATTGCGCCCTATCTCGAGTTTCGCCGGGCAGATTATCAGCGGGACAATCCGCAGGCGGATAATACGCGCGTACTGGCAGGATATTGGACCGCCGCCCTGCAGGCTGATGCGACCGTGATGCTCTTCAAACGGGGCGCCTATGGCCAAAACCCTGTGCGTGACGTGCGTCGTACTTTTGTTGAAGTGGTGGCTGCGTTGCCCGGCTGTCAACCGGAGGTGCGTATGTTACGCGCCGGCGATAAAATCATTACAATTAACGGGATTGAAGTGCGCAGCGTGGATGAATGGACCGCTGTGGCAGCTTCCATTCCAGATAACGAGAGCTACACCATCGAATTCATGCCCAACAATTCCATGCGAAAGCGAAGCATCCAGGTCCAAGGGGGCGAAATGCCTGGTGTGCAAGTACAAAACTTCAGTATGTTTTAGCAAAATTCCCTCGCGGGAAGCGGCTCGTTGTCCAGGCTTTTGCCTGCCGCGCACGTCGCGCCGCGCATGCATATGAAAACCGGCATTTTTGCAAAAAAAACGGCGATTTACGCATTCTCTGTCCCCCGTTGCGCCATGGAAATTTGTGCTGGTCTTGTTGCGTAAAATGGGGTATGCATCGTGGTGTTGGTGATATTTTTGGTCGTGAAGGAAAGAGCGATGCTGAGGACAGGATTGGTTGCGGGTTTGATCGTGTGTATGTTGGCATCGGTGTGCTTTGCGCTGGTGGAGACCGATAATCCGCTGCTGGGGGTGCTCAAGCAGGAGGGATTCACGGTGGTGCAGGATTTGAGTTTTGTCCATGCGCAGAAGTCGGGGCTGCCGACGCTGGAGATACGCGACGGCGCGGATAACAGCGCCTACGAGATGAGCAGCCGACTGAATACCATGCTGTTCTCGGGCACGCATGCGCGCCAGTTGGCGCGGTTTGTGCGCGACCGCGGCGGGGTATGGGATGGGCTTGCGCTGGAGGCGGACCCGGAGGCGCGGTTTCTGATGGTGCGCTGGAAGATGCCCACGAGCCGGGATGCGGAGGTGTATCGCCGTCAGTTTGCCGAATGGCGCAGCAAGATTGCTG
>RZZM01000071.1 GCA_009929845.1 Spartobacteria bacterium | reverse complement strand
TAGACGCGCTTGAACAGGATCGGACGGCTCTGATGGACGCCTGGAAAGCCAGGGATGCGGAGGCGATGGACGCCGCCGCGGAGCGGCTTTCCAACCAGATTCAGTCCCTGTATCCGTCAAAGCACTTTTCAAAGGTCCGCGAGAATCTGGAAATCCTGGTAGTGGCGCTGGTGGTGGCCATGGGGTTCCGCACGTACTTTATCCAGCCCTTCAAAATCCCCACGGGCTCGATGCAACCGTCGTTGTACGGAATCACGTACGCGCCGCAGGCCCAGCCGTCCCTGGCTGATCGCTTTCCGCTGAACCTGGTCCGGCTGGCGCTTTTTGGACAGAAGTATAAGGAAGTCAAGGCCAAGGCCGACGGCCAGGCGCAAATGATGATCAGTCGGCAGGATGGCGCGCCGCAACGGTTGATCCAGGTGGGCGGCTACATGCACCCGGTGGAGGACGGCATGTTGTACCATGTCGACAATGGCGACTATGTAAAACGCGGCCAGGTGCTGGCCAGCGGCGTCAGGACCATCGGCGACCATATCTTCGTTAATAAAGTCAAATATAATTTTGTGCGCCCGAAACGGGGCGATGTCTTTGTCTTCGATACCTCCAATATCAGGCATTCACAAATCCGGCCTAAGAGCTACTATATCAAACGGCTGGTCGGATTGCCCAATGAAGAGATTGCGATTGACCAGCCATACCTGGTGGTCAACGGAAAAAGAGTCGAAACGCCATATCCGTTCGAATGGATGATTGCCGGCAAGCCGGAACATGTGGATCCCGACGGGACAACCTATGTGCCCGGTTACGTGCCGGCGAATCCCGGCGCGGAAAACAACACCGGACTGAACCGAGCCCGCGCTGTCTATAAAATAAAGGACGGCGAATATATGCCCATGGGTGACAACACCGAGCGCAGTCTCGACGGACGATATTTTGGCGCCGTTGGTCAGAAGGATATTGTGGGTCCGGCATTTGCCGTCTACTGGCCGTTAAGCCCGCGCTGGGGCAACATTCGCTGCCGATGATGGTTTTGGTTGGGTTGTAGGTTTTTAGGTGGTTAGGTTGTAGGTTTTTAGGTCGTTAGGTTGTAGGTTTTTAGGTCGTTAGGTTGTAGGTTTTTAGGTCGTTAGGTTGTAGGTTTACTGGCCGCATTTGACCAACCCGCCGGGAGGGTCATTGTCCTCAATGACCAGCGTACGCAGAGCGCGGCGCAAGGCATCCCATCCGTGGCGAACAAAATGGGTTATTGAGAAGATACTAGGTTTGTTGGTTACGCGGTATTTCGCCGATCTTAAATTCAAAACCATTGTCTTTCCGGTTTGCAACCCCAACGGCGTGGCCTCACCGTAACCCTCGATATGAAATATCACCCCCCTGCAACCCATAACGCAACGTCGCATAATATATCTTATGTCTACTTATGGTTGTGAGTCGATACTACATCTTGTGTTTTTTGTTATCAACAACGTGTAAATAACCAGATCACAAGTGGCAGTTCTCGAATACTACTCCGATACGCTATTCCTCTTTTCTTGATTTTTTATCGACTTGGCCGTTTACATGCGTCAGACTTTTCCCGGTTTAATAATCATCGTGTGTGGAGCCGTTTGACCGGTTTGCAGAAAAACAGAGGAGACAACATGAAAATAATGGGATCATTGCTGCGCATCGTATGCATCGGGGTTATCATCGGACACGCCCATGCCGATATATTTCAGTTTGGATTCGCAGGTACCGTGCCTGTGGTGGAGGATTTTGACGGGGACGGCCTGCCAGATTGTGCGCTTTATCACGCCGCCGGGGGCACATGGTATATTCAGCAGACCTCCGACGGCCTTCGTGTCACACAGTGGGGATTTGCAGGCACCCTCCCCGTGGTTGCAGACTATGACCGGGATGGGAAGGCTGATATCGGAGTCTATAATCCGGCGGATGGCATGTGGTACCTCGATGCGACACGGGCAACAAGGGGAAACAACACAGATCGTGGAAGCTTTTCCTTCATCGGTTCAGGCTATGACAACACGGCATCCGGCGATGCCGCCTTCGTGGGAAACGGACAATACAACTACGCGAAGGGGATAGCCTGCTTCATAGGGTGCGGCGTGGCTAATAACGCCAATGGGTACGGTTCATCTGTGGTGGGCGGCTCGGCCAATGCCGCCACCGGCAACTATGCGGCCATTGTAGGGGGCACATTCAACAAGGCGTACGGCAGTTGTAGTTTTGCCGGTGGCAAGTACGCGGAGGCCATGCATGACGGCTCGTTTGTATGGGGCGACAACAATAACTTTCCCGTTAAAACTACCGCGCATAACCAGTTTATTGTGCGTGCCCGTGGTGGAACAAAATTTGTGTCCGCAACCGGCGCGGGTGGTGCGGCCACCGCCGGGGTGAATCTGGCGCCCGGCGGCAATTCCTGGAGCGCCCTGAGCGACCGCAACATGAAAGAGAATTTTCAACCCATCGATAAACGCGACTTGCTGGAACGACTCAGCCAGATAGCGGTAACCACCTGGAACATGAAAAGCCAGAACCCCGCCATTATACATATCGGCCCTATGGCGCAGGACTTCCATGCCGCCTTTGGCGTCGGGGAAGATGAACACTATATCACCACAAGCGACGCCGACGGCGTGGCCCTGGCCGCCATTCAGGGACTCTATGATATCATGCAGGAGAAAGACGCCGAAATCACGGCCTTGCGCATTGAAAAAAACAATGAAATTAACGCGCTGCAATCACGACTCGCAGCGCTTGAAGCGCTGGTCTATGATGCGCTTTGCTGTTCGACGTCGCTCGCCGATCCTGATCGTACTCTCTCATCGCCTACCCCTGCGGCGCAGCCTCCGGCGAGATATACGAACAAATGAGTGCGATTAGGAACAGCGAATAATTGGACCATCCTTCCTACAACCTAATCACCTAAAACCTACCACCTAACCACCTACATTACTGTCTGCGAACCACGCACACAGGGCGGGGACGATGTGGGTGAGGCTGGTAACGCGCGACTGCATGTTTTCGGCGCCGCGGCCGAGGGCGATGAAAGGAACGGGATTCATGGTGTGCTGCGGGGTGCGCAGGTCTTCGATATTGCCGTGGTCGCTGGTAAGTAGAAACAGAGATTCACGCTGATCTAACAAGGGTAGAAGGGTTGCCAGAAACTCATCGAGTTGCCCAAGGACCTGCGCGGTCTGCTCAGGGTTGGCCTTGTGTCCGCAACGGTCGGTCTGGAAGTACTCAAAAAGGGTAAACGGGTGTTCCCGGGTGATGCGATACAGGTCACGGGCGGAATCTGCGGGCGTCGTCAGGGGGCCATCATAACCGCGCGACTGCAGGGACTGTCGGGTCAGGTCCTGGTACACCGCACGACCATCAAGCATCTCGTCGACATCCCGTACGCCGCCAAGCGCGGAGAGTGTGCAGACGGTGGTCACGGACTGATATTTGCGGCGGTGGGCCTCGGTCCATCCGCGCATGAAATAGGCATTGGCAAAGGCGCAGGAATATCCGTCGGCCTGCAGTTGCTTGAATATGTTGTGCTGTACAATGATGTCGCGCAGGGCGGGTCCGGGAAAGCCTTCCACATGACGTCCGATCCGCCGCGGAGCGTTAATGCCGGTCAGGAGCGCGGTCTGCCCGGTGGCGCTTTGCGGGACGCCCGGGACCCCCATGCAGGGGTCGATGGGCTTCGCCTGTTCCAGCAGGTTGACCAGGGTGGGACAGTGTCCCCGGTAGAGGGGATTCCAGGCGGGGTCGGGCGCTCCGAGACCAAGTCCGTCCACAAAGACAAGAAGCACATGCGCTGATGGCGACCCCCGCATCCCCTACCCCTGTCCGAACAGCCCGCTCAATAACTCGATCCCCATGGAATCGGGGCTTTTCATTTTCTTGGCGGAATCGAGCAGGTCCTGGAGCGAGAGGATTTCTTCGACCACGATCATGCGGGCGATGTGCTGGTACTTGGCCGGCATGCTCAGGACGATCTGGTTGCCGTCCTGAATAACCGTGAACATCATTTCATCTTTACAGATGTGATAGGTGGGCTGATCGGTATAGAGCCGATGCACAAAAAATTCCTCATTCCGGAAGGCCTGCATAATGCGTTCACATAGAAAATCGGTGATATGTTGTGAAGGAAAGTCGAGTGCCAGGCTGACCATTTCTTCCTTGGGAAGGCGTTCCTTGCCGCGGGTGCCCGCCCCACCCTCGAACGCCTTCACCAACATGGGAGGCGCGATCAGGGTGGAGAGCACGGCCATCATGATGGCCACGCCGAAGATATCCGGGCCGATGGCGCCGGCGGACAACCCGATGCCCGCGACAATCAGGCTCACCTCGCCGCGCGGCACCATGCCGATGCCGATGCGCAGCGCGCCACGCATATTGAACTTCATGAACCAGGCCGGGATACCGCAGCCCAGGATTTTGGTCACAACGGCCAGGAGGGAATAAACCACTCCCAATACCAGCACGGAGCGCATGGCGCTGAAGTTCACCAGCATGCCCATGACGCAGAAAAAGACGGGGATCAGGAAGCTGTACAGGCCCTTCAACTGGTCCTGCAGCTCATAGGCCAGGTCGGTGCGCGAGAGGGCCAGCCCCATGATATACGCGCCGATGATCATGGCCAGTCCGGCCATTTCAGAAAGACCGGCCAGCAACAACGCAAGGCCGAGACAGATCGACGCGATGATTTCCATCGAGCGCAGCATTTTGAGCACGCGTGTGATCCGCCGGGCCAGCAGCAAGCCGACCACCGTGAAGAAAATCCAGAATCCGAATGCCTTGAGGGCAATCCATCCAATGGCCGCCCATTCCAGGTGGGCGCCCATGCGGGCCGCCTTGGTCATGCCCACGACAATAGCCAGCACTACGATGCCCAGGACGTCATCCAGGACCGCCGCCGCCAGGATGGTCACGCCCTCCGGATCGCCCATCTTCCGTTTCTCGGAAAGAATACGCGCGGTTAACCCCACCGAGGTCGCCGTCGATACCGTCCCCATGAACAGGGCCTTGGGGTCCATAAAAGATTCCGCGACGCCGAACCATACGGCGCACAGGTCGCCGAAAATAAAAGAAAACACCAGGCCGCCCATGCCCACCACCATACCGACCACGGAATAGCGCAGAAAGGTGGCCAGGTCGGTTTCAAGTCCGGAAAGAAAAAGGAGAATGATGGAGGCGAGTGTGGCGATCCCGTAGAGTTCGGTCGAGACCGGAAATGTGCCGACGCCGGCCGTGAGTGGAAATAGCGGTCCGAAACCCGGCAGGTCCATACCGCCCAGCGCGTAGGGCCCGATGATCATTCCCGCCATCAGTTCACCCAGGACCGCCGGGCCCTTGAACACGCGACTGAAAATGAGCCCGCCCAGGCGCGCGCCGATCATGATTACGGCCAACTGCAAGGCCAGCAGGGTCATCAGGTGGCCGAGATGGCCCGGCTCCGCGGCGGCTGACGCCAGGCTCACGAGCGCGGGATATAATCCTTCTGTCTGCATGGGTAGTATCATCATGTCACACCGGTATGAATTCAAATCAAAAGAAGGACATCTTCTTCCGAGGTGGCTGCCAAGAGTTTTTCCCTGATGGCGGCATTGTTCAGAATCTGACTGATTTCCGCGAGGAACTGGATATGGGGCCCGGCCCGGTCCGCGGGCGAGAGGGTCATGACAAATATCTGGCTGGGCTTGCCGTCCAGCGCGTCGAAATCCACGCCGTCTTTCTTGATCCCCAGCACCGCGTACATCCGGTCCACGTCCGCGATCTTGGCATGCGGAATCGCCACGCCGTTTTCCATGCCGGTCGACATCTTTGCCTCACGGGCATACAGGGCCTGCAACGCGCGGTCGCGATCCAGCAAGGTAAGGTGGTGGGCCGCGAGCAGGAAATCCAGCAATTCCGCGATCACCTCATTCTTGGCGGTGCCGGACAAAGCCAGCAGTACCGTTTCTTTTGTCAGCGCCTTTTTTATATTCATCGGGTTATCCTTCAACCAGTCAATAAAAGGCCGAATGGTCTCGCAACTGGAGAGCCCGGTCAATAACGCATTCAACAAAAAAACAAATATAACGAGTGCCGGAAACAGCCCGCAAACGACAAAAATGTCGTTCATTTATGCGCAACTGTTTACGGCCCAAAACCAAGGGCGGGTTCAGCCAATATCCCTATGGTATTCCTGCAGGGATTTTACATCGGCGGCGCCGGCCTGCATGGCCTTGATTCCTTCGGCGGCAGCCAGGGCCGCGGCCAGGGTGGTGATGTAGGGAATGCGGTACTTGATGGCGTTCTTGCGGATGTAGGAATCATCATGTTGTCCGAGTTTTCCGATCGGGGTATTGATGACCAGTTGGATTTCCCCGTTCTTGATGGCATCAACAATATGGGGACGTCCTTCATGGGTCTTGAGGATACGTTGCGCCTCGATGCCCTGTTCGGCCAGGAAGGCCCGGGTGCCTTCGGTGGCGACAATCCGGAAGCCCGCATCGATAAAATCGCGGGCGACCTGCGCCACATCCGGACGATCCTTGCTGGAGACGCTGATCAGTACGCACCCTTCCACAGGGAGTGTCGCGGACGCGGCATCCTGTGCCTTGAAGAAGGCCGCGCCAAAGCTCGCGCCCATGCCCAGCACTTCGCCGGTGGAACGCATTTCGGGGCCGAGTACCGGGTCCACTTCGGGAAACATCTTGAACGGAAAGACCGATTCTTTTACGCCCGAATGGGGAATCTTCTGGGGGGCCAGGTTCATATCGGCGAGTTTTTTTCCAAGCATGCACTGTGTGGCCAGGCGCGCCATGGAGATGTTGCACACCTTGGAGACGAGGGGCACGGTGCGCGAGGCGCGTGGATTGGCCTCGAGGACATATACCTTGTCGTCACAAATGGCGTACTGCACATTCATCAGCCCCACCACACCCAGTTCCTGCGCAATCCGACGGGTGTATTCACGTATCGTCACACTGTGTTTGTCAAGCAGATGCCGCGGCGGGATGACACAGGCGGAATCGCCGGAATGCACGCCGGCCTCTTCAATGTGCTCCATGACCGCCGGGACAAACGCATCCGTCCCGTCGGCAATCGCGTCGGCTTCTGTTTCGATGGCCTTTTCAAGAAATCGGTCAATAAGGATCGGGCGCTCGGGCGTCACCCCCACTGCCGCTTCAAGGTACTGGCGCAAGTCGGCGTCATCGTAGACGACCTCCATGCCGCGACCGCCAAGGACATAGGACGGACGCACCATCAGGGGATACCCGATCCGACCGGCGACCTGCAACGCCTCTTCGATATGGGTCGCCATGCCGGCTTCCGGCATGGGAATGCCGAGGCGGTCCATCATCTTGCGAAACCGGTCACGGTCTTCCGCGAGGTCGATGACGTCCGGTGACGTGCCGATGATGTTGACGCCCGCGTCTTCCAGTTCCTGGGCGATATTCAGCGGGGTCTGACCGCCGAACTGCACGATAACGCCCTCGGGTTTTTCCTTGTGGTAAATGCTCAGCACATCCTCGACGGTCAGCGGTTCGAAGTAGAGTTTGTCGGAGGTGTCGTAATCGGTGGACACCGTTTCCGGGTTGCAGTTGACCATGATTGTTTCAAAGCCCTCATCGCGCAACGTGAAGGCGGCATGCACACAGCAATAATCGAACTCGATCCCCTGCCCGATCCGGTTGGGTCCGCCCCCGAGGACCATGATCTTGCGTTTGTCCGACGTGGTGGTCTTGTCTTCGGCGTTATAGGTTGAATAATAGTAGGCGGCATCGTCGACGCCGCTGACCGGAACAGGCTCCCACGCTTCGGCCATTCCGATGCGCAGGCGTTGTGCGCGCACCTCGCTTTCCGGAATGCCCAGGACCTGTCCCAGGTATTTATCGGAAAACCCATCCTGTTTAGCCTGGCGAAGGAGTTCATCGGGCAGCGCGCCCCCCTTGCAGGCCCGCACCTTTTCCTCCAGCTCCACCAGCTCTTTCATCTGCTCAATGAACCAGGCCTTGATATGCGTGAGCTTGTGCAATGCCTCAACCGTGGCCCCCTTGCGGATAGCTTCATACATCAGGAACTGCCGTTCGCTGGACGCTTCCTTCATGCGGTCCATCAACGCCTCCAACGGGAGTTCGTGGAAATTCTTGGCGAACCCGAGGCCGTACCGGTTCTGTTCGAGCGAACGAATCGCCTTCTGGAAGGCCTCCTTGTAATTTTTGCCGATGCTCATCACTTCACCCACCGCCCGCATCTGGGTCCCCAGTTTATCCTCGGCGCCCTTGAATTTTTCAAAGGCCCAGCGCGCGAATTTCACAACCACGTAATCGCCCGAGGGCGTGTATTTGTCCAGTGTGCCGTCACGCCAGTACGGGATTTCATCCAGGGTCAGTCCGGCCGCCAGCTTCGAGGAGATGAGCGCAATGGGAAAACCGGTGGCCTTGGACGCCAGCGCGGAGGAACGTGAGGTGCGCGGATTGATCTCGATGACCACTACGCGGTCGGTCACCGGGTCATGCGCAAACTGCACATTGGTGCCCCCGATAACCTGGATGGCCTCCACGATACGGTATGAATAGTCCTGCAGACGTTCCTGGAGTTCTTTCGAGATGGTGAGCATCGGGGCGGTGCAGAATGAGTCGCCGGTGTGCACGCCCATAGCGTCCACGTTCTCGATGAAGCAGACCGTAATCATCTTTCCCTTGGCGTCCCGGACCACTTCCAGTTCGAGTTCCTCCCAGCCGAGGACCGACTCCTCGACCAGAATCTGACCGACCAGGCTCGCGGCAATCCCCCGGGCGGCCACGACGCGCAGCTCCTCGATATTGTAGACAAAGCCGCCACCGGTTCCGCCCATCGTGTACGCCGGCCGGATCACGATGGGATATCCGATTTCCGAGGCCACCCGCTCCGCCTCCTCCACCGTATAGACCGCCTCGCTGCGCGCCATTTCGATACCCAGTTTATCCATCGTGTTTTTAAACGCCGTGCGGTCCTCGCCCCGTTCAATCGCATCGGCCTGCACCCCGATAATTTCCACCCCGTACTTTTCGAGAACGCCCGCCTTGGCCAGTTCCGCGGAAAGGTTCAGGCCCGACTGGCCGCCCAGATTCGGAAGCAACGCGTCGGGGCGTTCCTTTTCGATAATGCGGGTTACGGTTTCGAGATTCAATGGCTCGATATAGGTGATGTCGGCCGTTCCCGGATCGGTCATGATCGTCGCGGGATTGGAATTCACCAGGACGATTTCATAGCCGCATTCACGCAACGCCTTGCAGGCCTGCGTCCCCGAATAATCAAATTCGCACGCCTGTCCGATAATAATGGGACCCGACCCGATAATCATTACTTTGTGGATATCATCTCTTTTCGGCATTTTCCAACACTCCTTTGATTGACATTGCGTACGTAAATTACTGCTATTATGCGACGAAACCGCCCGTGCGAATATCCTGCGCACACGGCCTTATAGCCTCAAATATCACACATGGTAAAGGATTAATCCCTCCTGATTTTCGACATGCCGGTTAAGCGGCAATCCAAATACACATACCCAGCCCCTTGCCGCCAATCAATCAGATGCCATGCCGCATATAAGGCATAATTCCGATTTTGATTGTCGCCTCCTTCAGAAGACAGTGCGGGGCTTCCCGGAAAGCCTCCGTGTGATGATTTTGCTGGGGGGCCGGGGCGAGACCTCCAATAGCAGCAAGAGTGGCCCTACAGGCAGGTCCGGAACCAGGCGATGGTATCCCCCAGCACTTCGGTTTCCCATGCCAGGGAATCAAAGGTATGGCTGGATTCGGGGATGACACGCAGAGCCACGCGATGCCCACTTTGTTTAAGCGCCCGTTCATAGGCGTAGGCATCGCCGACCGGAATGGTGATATCGTTTTCGCCGTGCAGAAGCAGCACCGAAGCGGAGGTATTGGAGATCACCTCCAGCGGATCCAGGGTGTACAGCTCCTCGACAAACGCTTCGCTGATGAGCCATCCGTTACGCTGATAACAGTTCATAGCCGGAATGTATTCAAAATCTTTACGTTTGTTGTCCGCTGACTTGGCCGGGTGGGCCACCGCGCCCCAAAGCACGCCCGTTTTGACCCAGTCGTGTTCTCCCAGCATATACGCCGCGACCAGGCCACCCATGCTCATGCCGAGAATCCCGATGCGTGTCTCGTCCACTTCCGCGCGGCGGCGCAGAAACTTCAGGGCGGCGCGCGCATCCTGCATTTCCTGGCTGATGGTCATCATGGAGAAATCGCCTTCACTGTCGCCGCTGCCCCGGAAATCGATGCGCAGCGAAGCCATACCGGCGACCGCCAGGGCGCGACACAGCTTCACAAACAGGCGATGCGATTCCTGTTTGTTGCCGGTGAACCCATGGAAGCACACCACCGCGGGGAAAGGCCCCTCGCCCTCGTCCGGGCAATGATACATCCCCACCACCTGCTGCTTATTCACTTTAAATGAAATGGGCTTTTCCATCGTGCGCTCCCTACACTGTTCAGGCCGATTCTTCCAATGTCGCAATCAGCTTTTTGAGTTTTTCGCTTTTCTCAATCAGTTCTTTTTTTCGGGCTTCCTGGGTAGCGACCACATCGCGCGGCGCCTTTTTGATGAAGTCCAGGTTGTCCAGTTTACGCGTCACCCGCTGCATGTCTTCGACCACCTTTTCGAGCTGCCCGCTGAGCCGGGTCAATTCGGCCTGGATATCCACCAGGTTTTCGATGGGCATGTACAGGGTGCCCAGACGGGTCAGGGCGCTGGGCGCGGCCCGGGGGGTCTCGTGATCTTCGACAATGGTCAGCGATCCGGCGCGGATGAGGGCCGCAATGCTCGCGGTGTCGGGCGCCAGGAAGGCGGACTGCTCCGGGCCGGCGGAACGCAGGATGAAGTCAACCTGTTGCTTCGGCAGCAGTCCGTAATCGGCCATCAAAGTGCGCCCCACACGAATCAGATCATGTTTGGCATCGACATAGGTCACGGTCTCGCCGCTGATTCCCCACAGTTCCTCCAGCTCTTCATCGGCCTTAACCGTCGGCCAGGGCGCCGTCATAATGCTGGGCGAAACCGAATCATAGCCCATGCCCACCCATAGTTCTTCGGTCAGGAAAGGCATCAGGGGGTGCAGCAGGCGCAGCGCCGTCGAAAACACATAATGCATGACCTTAAGGACCTGTTCGCGGCGCACCGGATCGTCCCCATACAGCGTGGGTTTGGAATACTCGACATACCAGTCGCAATACTGATGCCAGATGAAATCATAAAGCGCCTTGGCCACATCATTGAAGCGGAAGCGGCGCAGGTTGTCATTGCAGGCCTCAATCGTCTGGTGCAGCTTGGCGAGGATATGCCGGTCGTCCGGACTCAACTGATCACACTGCAAGTCGGGATCATTGAAATCGACAGGAAAATCGCCCTTGGTCTGCATCTGCATATAGCGGGCCGCGTTCCAGATTTTTGTCCCGAAATTACGGCCGACCTCAAACTTTTCGTCCGAGAGGTAGACATCCTGTCCGGTGGCGGTCAACATCACCAGGCTGAAACGCAATGCGTCGGCGCTGTATTTTTCGATGATGGTGAGCGGGTCAATGGAGTTGCCCAGGCTCTTGCTCATCTTGCGGCCCTTGTCATCGCGCACCGTGCCGTGGATATAGACATCCGTGAAGGGGATATCACCCATGAATTCCAGGCCGGACATAATCATGCGCGCGACCCAGAAGAAGATAATTTCCGAGGCGGTCACCAGGGTGTTGCCGGGATAATACATATCCAGGTCGGGGTTCTTTTCGGGCCAGCCGAACACACTGAAGGGCCACAACCAGGAGGAGAACCAGGTATCCAGCACATCCGGGTCCTGGTGAAGCTCCGCGCTTCCGCATTTTGGACAGGAGGCCGGGGTGTCCTTGGACGCCCACTCGTGTTCACAGGCGTCGCAGTAGAAGATCGGGATACGATGCCCCCACCATATCTGGCGGGAGATGCACCAGTCGCGGATATTTTCCATCCACTCCAGATAGACCTTGGTCCAGCGTTCCGGCACGAAACGGATGCGCCCTTCCTTAACCGCCTCGATCGCGGGACGCGCGAGGGGCTTCATCTTGACAAACCATTGTGGCGAAAGACGCGGCTCCACCATCGTGCTGCACCGGTAGCAGTGGCCGACCGCGTTGGCGTGGTCCTCGATCTTTTCCAGCAGGCCCTCGGCCTCCAGATCGGCCACCAGTTTCTCGCGGCATGCCAGGCGGTCCATTCCGGCGTAGGGACCGGCCTGCTCGTTCATGGTGGCATCGTCATTCATGACGTTGATGGGCTCCAGGTTGTGCCGTTGTCCCATCTCGAAATCGTTGGGGTCGTGCGCCGGCGTCACCTTCACCGCCCCGGTTCCGAATTCCGGGTCCACAAAATCATCCTCGATGACCACCAGTTCGCGATTCAGCACGGGCAGGAGGAGGGTTTTCCCCTTGATGGCCTCGAAGCGGGTATCGCGCGGATTGATGGCCACGGCCACATCGCCCAGAAGGGTTTCCGGACGGGTGGTGGCCACCACTACGCCGTCCTTACGCTTACCCCCTTTCAGGGGATAGCGGATGTAATAGAGTTTTCCCTGCTGGGCCTGGTGTTCGCTTTCCTCATCGGACAGCGCGGTCTGGCACCGGGGGCACCAGTTGATGATATAGTTGCCGCGATAGATGAGGCCCTTGTCATAGAGACGGACAAACACCTCGGCCACCGCGTTGCTCAGGGTTTCGTCCATGGTAAAGCGTTCACGTTCCCAATCGCAGGAATTCCCGAGTTTCTTAAGCTGATTGATAATGGTGGAGCCGTATTCCCCGCGCCATGCCCAGACGGCTTCCAGAAACGCGTCGCGGCCCAGGTCCTCCCTGGTTTTCCCTTCGCTGTGGAGCTTTCGTTCCACCACATTCTGTGTGGCGATTCCCGCGTGGTCGGTGCCCGGAACCCACGTGGTATTGAGGCCCCGCATTCGGTGCCAGCGCACCAGCACATCCTGGATGGTATTGTTCAGGGCATGTCCCATGTGCAGTATCCCCGTCACATTGGGCGGCGGGATCACGATACAATAGGGATTGCCGCCGTTTTCCGCGGCGCCGTGAAAGAGGCCCTGCTCGACCCAGCGGGCATACCACTTTTCCTCGACCTCTTTTGGATTATAATTTTTTTCCAGTTCAGCCATTGTCTTCTCTCGCCTTTTTTTCTTCCAGGAACAATTTATATTCCACACTGTCCACCAGGGCCTCCCAGGAGGCCTCGATGATATTTTCAGAGACGCCCACGGTGCCCCAGGTATCCTTGCCATCGCTGGACTCGATCAGCACGCGGGTTTTTGCCGCCGTGGCCTCTTCGGGGTCCAGGATGCGCACACGGTAATCGGTCAGGACGACGGACGCAATCTCAGGGTAAAAGCGCGTCAAGGCGTTACGCAACGCCGCGTTCAGGGCATCCACCGGCCCATCCCCTTCGCCCACGGTAAATTCGGTTTCCCCTTTTACGGAGAGCTTCACGGTGGCTTCGGTAATACAGGGCTCTTCCTTGTGGCGTTTCTCGACGATGACGCGGAAGCCCTCCAGATCAAAGAACGGCTTGTGGGCTTTGAGAACCTTCTGGATCATGATCCGGAACGAAGCCTCCGCCGCCTCGAATTCATAGCCATCTTTTTCCAGGCGTTCGAGTTCCGCCAGAATGCTTTTCACCTCGGGCGAGGACCGGTCCACACTCAGTCCCATTTCGACTGCCTTGAGGAACACATTACTGGCGCCCGAGAGTTCGGAGACCAGAACCCGACGATTGTTGCCGACCTTTTCCGGATTGATATGCTCAAAGCTGTCGGGGTTTTTGCGGACCCCGTCCACATGCATGCCCGCCTTGTGCGCAAACGCGCTTTCGCCGACAAACGGGGCGCTTTTCCGGGGGCGGATATTCGTGAGTTCATAGGTATACATGGCGACTTCGCGCAACTGGCTGAGACGGCCCTCCAACAGGCACTCATGGCCCATTTTCAGGATCAGGTTCGGGATAATGCTGCACAGGTCCGCGTTGCCGGTGCGCTCGCCGAACCCGTTGATGGTTCCCTGCACGTGCACCGCGCCCGCGCGGATACCCTCCAGCGAATTGGCCACCGCCATATCGGAATCATTATGCACATGGATGCCCAGGGGCGTACTGATCCGGCGTCCCACCTCGCGGGTGATGTCATAGATTTCATGGGGCAGGCATCCGCCGTTTGTATCACACAGCGCGATGCAATCCGCGCCCGCCTCGGCCGCCGCTTGCAGCGTTGCCAGCGCATATTCCGGGTCGGCCTTGTAGCCATCAAAGAAATGCTCGGGATCATAAATGACTTCCTTGCCATGTTCCTTGAGGTAGCGGACCGAATCGGCGATCATCGCCACATTCTCTTCGTTGGTGGTGCGCAGGACATCGCGCACATGCAGCGTCCAGCTCTTTCCGAAGATCGTACAGACCGCGGTGTCCGCCTCGAGCAGCGCGCAGATACCGCGGTCCTCGCCCACCGGGATATCCGCCCGGCGGGTGCTGCCGAACGCGGCCACCTTGGCGTGTTTCAGGTTTTCCTTTTTGATGTCCCTGAAAAATGCCATGTCCTTGGGATTGGAAGCGGCAAAGCCACCTTCAATATAGTCCACGCCAAAGGCATCCAGCCGCTTGGCAAAGAGAATCTTTCCCACGCTGGAAAAAGAAACGCCTTCGCCCTGGGCGCCGTCACGCAATGTTGTATCGTAGAGGGCAATTCTGCTCATGGTATCCTCATTTCTATCGTAGGGGCCGACAACCGCATGGCGCCGGTCCCGGTTATGAAGCCGCTTTCTCCAGTTCGAAGGTATCATGCAGCACCTGGACGGCCTCGTCCGCCTGGCTGCGGTGCATCACCACTGAAATCTTGATTTCCGACGTCGAGATCATGTCGATATTGATATTGTGGCGGGCCAGCGCTTCAAACATTTTGTACGCGATGCCGGAATGACTGCGCATCCCTACGCCCACAATGCTGACCTTGGCCACCTCCTCGTCATATTTCACGCCCTTGGCCTGTACACGTTCCACAATGGCGTCGATCGCCTTGTGCGTACGCGACAGGTCTTCCTGGGAAACCGTGAAGGACATATCGGTGTGCCCCTCTTCACTGGAATTCTGCACAATCATATCCACATTGATATTGGCCGCGGACAACTCCTGGAAAACAGACGCCGCGACGCCGGGTTTGTCCGGCACGGCCTGTAACGTGACCTTGGCCTGTTCCTTATCCGATGCAATACCCCGTACGACAATATGTTCCATATCTTCCACCTCTTCCTTTACGACCGTACCGGGCCGCTTTTCAAAACTTGATAATACTTCGAGTTTAACGCCATATTTTTTTGCGAATTCCACCGCGCGCGACTGCAACACCCTGGCCCCCAGGCTGGCCAGTTCCAGCATCTCGTCAAAGGCCATTTCATTGAGTTTGACGGCATTCTTCACGATCCGCGGGTCCGTGGTGTAGACCCCGTCCACATCCGTGAATATCTGGCAGCGGTCCGCCTTCAGCGCCGCGGCCAGGGCCACCGCGGTTGTATCCGAACCGCCCCGCCCCAGCGTGGCGATATCGTCCGAGGGCGTCAGCCCCTGAAAGCCGGCCACAATCACAACCCGGCCCGCCCGGATGTTCTCAAACACCCGGTCCGGCTCAATGCCCATGATCTTGGCTTTGGTGTGCACATGATCGGTGCGGATGCCCGCCTGCGGACCGGTCATCGAAACCGCGTCCACCCCCTGCGCATGCAGGGCCATGGTCAGGATCGCCACCGAAATCTGCTCCCCGGTTGAAAGCAGCATATCCATTTCACGTTCATTCGGGTCCGGTTGCACCTCCCTGGCCAACGCGATCAGCTCATCGGTCGAGTCACCCATCGCGCTTACCACCACCACCACGGAATGACCCTCATCGCGGGTCTCTTTGATTCGTCCGGCCACACGCTTCATACACGCCGCGTCAGCCACCGACGAACCGCCATATTTCTGTACATATAGTGCCATCAGATACCTTCCCTGAGTTGCGCCAGGGCCTCGGGAATCGTCTGGATTCCCTCGCCATCCCGGCGACATTGTTGTTCATCCCATCCATCGGCTTCATCCTGCGTCACCTCGTACCCGGCCATCAGGCAGGGAAGCTGATCGGAAAATTCGTCATGCCCGGCCGTCTGGGCCCAATCGGCGACCAGCAGTAGCCGATACGGTCCATGTGAGTCAAGAATACTCAACAGCGGCCCCAGTAAATACTTGTCAAGTTTTTCGAGCGCGCGCACCTTGTCCACGGGCGGCCCGAAACGCCCAAGACCATACGGGGCCTCGACATAAACCGTTAACAAATCGAACTGGCGCAAGGCCGCGACGACATCAGCCACCCGGAAGGCCGATTTCCGGGCGCCCCATTTCCAGGGCGACTGGATATCCATGGTCGCCATCCCGCAAAGCCCCGCCAGGCCGCGCGCCATGACACTCTGGGTCAACATGGCCCCAGGCACAGCATGGTCATTGAGCAGCGCCGTTGTTTCGCTGATACGTCCCCCGCCCCACAGCCACACCGCGCTGGCCGGATTTTCCCCCAGGTCCAGGCGGACATCGTTCACCGTCTGGTGCGAAAGGACGGCGGCGGACCCTTCAAAAACATCCCGGAGCAAACTGGACTTCCGGGCGGACGGCAGGTAGTTCGCGGCCTTGGTCCCCTCAACCCGAAACGGGGGAACGCCGGGATCAATACGCGTCTCCGGCTCCTGCGCAACCTGGATATTCATAAAACCCGGTCCCATGGGCAAACACGCCGTAACCGGCGGGTCCATCGTCCCCTCCAGGCAACGAGCCAGGGACGCCGTTTCCTCAGAGGTCAACGGTTTCATCGAACATTCGAGCATATACATGTCGTCCATGGTCACGAACTCGCCGCGATAACAGATATCGGCGTTCACAGGTTCCGGCAGCGAGGACGCCTCGACCGGTCCAAGCGCCAGTTGCCGGGCCACCGGCCCGGGAACACCCAGGAGCACGGCTAACGTGGATTGCGCGGTTGCCGATGCCGGGTCG
>RZZM01000429.1 GCA_009929845.1 Spartobacteria bacterium | reverse complement strand
GACCTCCGACCTCCGACCTCCGACCTCCGACCTCCGACCTCCGACCTCCGACCTCCGACCTCCGACCTCTGACCTCAGGTTTCACCCCTCACCCCCCAGCTTCCACCGCTAATTATTGTCACACCAGGTTGCAACTCTGTCACGTCCCGGCTATACTCCCCGTCCGGATAGCAATTGGAAACGACCGGTTTCTCGCAACTTTTTAGGCAATCTGTCCATCGCGAAAAATCTGGCACAGTTCCTGCAATCTGTCGTAGCATGAATTTTGACATGAACAGTAAACCCGTGGAGGTAAAGCAATGAGTACCGGAATCCAGGCCATCAATGACCAGGTCAAAGAAAATAGCGTTTTCATCGCGGCGCTGCGCGCTGAAATGGAAAAGGTAATTGTCGGCCAGAAATATCTGATCGACCGTCTTATTATCGGATTGCTCGCCAATGGCCACATCCTCCTCGAAGGGGTGCCCGGCCTGGCGAAAACCCTGTCCGTGCGCACCCTGGCGTCCGCCCTGAATACGTCGTTCCAACGTATCCAGTTTACCCCCGACCTCCTCCCGGCGGATTTGATCGGAACGCAGATTTATAATCCCAAGGACGGCAATTTCACCACCAAGCAGGGCCCCGTCTTCACCAATATCATCCTCGCCGATGAAATTAACCGCGCCCCCGCCAAGGTGCAAAGCGCCCTGCTCGAGGCGATGCAGGAACATCAGGTGACCATCGGCCATGAAACCTTCCGCCTCCCCGAACCCTTCCTGGTCATGGCCACTGAAAACCCGATCGAACAGGAGGGCACCTACCCCCTCCCCGAGGCGCAGGTCGACCGCTTCATGCTTAAACTTAACATCACCTACCCTACCCTCGAGGAGGAACGTAAAATCCTGGACGCGATGTCGGTGACCAATAAAACCTTCGATGTGAAGCCCGTGGTCGATCCGCAGGCGATCATCAACGCGCGTAAAATCGTCGATGAGATTTACCTGGATGACAAAATCAAGGAGTACATCCTCAGTATCGTCTTCTCCACACGCGAGCCCCAAAAATACAACCTGAAGATTGAAGACTACCTCCGCTACGGGGCCTCGCCGCGGGCTACCATCTATCTGACCCTGGGCGCGCGCGCGCACGCCTTCCTCGAAGGCCGGGGCTATGTCACCCCGCAGGATGTGAAATCTATCGCCCCGGATGTGCTGCGTCACCGTGTGATCGTCTCGTACGAGGCCGAGGCGGAAGAATTGACCTCTAACGATATCGTGAAACAAATCCTGAATGAACTCCCGGTGCCTTGAGGCCACCACGAAATGAGATGATATCATGATCTCGAAGGATGTATTAAAAAAAGTCCGGCAGATTCAAATACGCTCCCGGCACATGGTTAACGATGTCTTCGCCGGCCAGTACCAAAGCGTGTTCAAGGGCCAGGGCATGGAATTTCATGAGGTGCGCGAATACTTTCCCGGTGATGATATCCGCTCCATCGATTGGAATGTCACGGCCCGCATGGGCCATCCCTTTATCAAAAAATTCGTGGAAGAACGCGAAATGACGGTCATGCTGATGGTCGATATCAGCGCCTCCCATTCTTTCGGAAGCACCCCGCAACTCAAGAAAAATCTGGCGGCGGAACTGGCCGCCGTCCTGGCCTTCTCGGCGATTCGCAATAACGACCGCGTGGGCCTGATCCTCTTTACCGATGAAGTCGAACAGTACGTGCCCCCGCAAAAAGGCACGCGCCATGTCCTGCGCGTCATTCGCGAGGTCCTTCATTTTGAACCGCAACATAAACGCACTAAACTGACACCGGCCCTCGATTTTCTGAATCATGTGACCAACCGTAAGTCGGTGACGTTCCTGATCAGTGATTTCTTTTTCGGAGCGGAGGACTATCAGCGACACCTGGCCATCACCTCCAAGCGCCATGACCTGGTCGGGATCATCGTCGGCGATAAACGCGAACATGCGTGGCCCAGGGTGGGCATCATCGACTGGGAAGATGCCGAAACCGGCGAGCGCTTCATGGTGGATACATCCGATGTACGTACCCGTAATGCCCTGATGTCCACACAAAACAGGAAGCGGCAGGACTTGCTCAAAATGCTGCGCGGCGCCAGTGTCGACCCCATCGAAGTCTATGCCGGTGAACCCTATGAAAAAGAATTGATCAAATTTTTCAGGATGCGCGAGAGAAGGCTGAAAGTATGAATGGAATAATGTCCAAACTCCTGGTTGCCCTGGCGCTGCTCCTGGCGGTCACCGGCTGCGCCAAACAGCCCCCAACGCCGGATTTCCCGCCGTCTGACGCCCCGCTCCAGGTCGGCGTCGCTATCAGCACCAATGATATCTATATCGGCGATACGTTTGATGTCACCTTGATCGCCGTTCATCCGAGCAATACGATCCTGCGCGTGCCATCCCTGGAGCAACCGGACAGACAACTGGTCGTCCGCAACCAGCAGGAACGAACCGATACCCTGCCGGACGGACGCCTGCAAACCACATACCGCTACAACCTGACCTCATTCCGCATCGGAACCCACCTGCTTTCATCCGGACTGGTGGCTTGTGTCGACGCCACGAGTCTGGTCTCCGAAGTCAGCTTCCCGGATACACGCATTGCCGTACATTCCGTGCTGAGTGGCAAGGAAGAGAGCCTGCAGGATATTAAGGGCGTCATGCCCTGGCCCGGACGTATCCCGCGCTGGATATGGGCGTTCGCGCTCATTTCACTGATGGCCGTTGCCATCGGACTGGCCGCGCGCTACCTGCTCAATAAGCCCCGTACGATCCTCCATGCCGCGCCCCCGACCCCACCCCATCAGATCGCGCTCGCGGCCCTGCGCGCCCTCCAGCAAAAGGGTTGGATCGAAGCAGAACAGGTGGAACCGTTCTACGTCGAACTCTCGCGCATCGCGCGCCAGTACCTGGAGGACCGTTTCCACCTGCGTGCGCCGGAACAGACCACCGAAGAATTCATCCGCGAGGCCGTTCATTCCAGGAAACTCTCCAACGACCACCAGCAACTGCTGCGCGATTTCCTCGAACAAAGCGACCTGGTTAAATTCGCGCGCCATCGGCCCGGCCCTGATGATATGCAAAACGCCTTCGCCGCCGCGGAACGTCTCGTCCTTGATACGCAACCCGCTAAAGAGGAGGAGCCGTCATGACCCTGACCTATCCACTTATCCTGTTGCTCCTGCTGCTCGTCCCGATCGTCGTCTTCGCGCGCCATTACCGCAAACGTACCCCGGCGCTTTCCTTCAGCGATGGCGAAACCCTCAAACGCCTTCCCGTGGCCTGGACCATCCGCGCACGCATCCTCCTGCCTGTCCTTTTCGGACTCGGACTGGCCCTGTTGATCGTCGCCATGGCCCGTCCGCGCAAAGGCCTCGAAGAAAGCCGCGTCCGCACCGAAGCGGTGGATATCGTGCTGCTGGTCGATATTTCCAATTCCATGCGCGAGGAGGATTTTTCCGAGAATCCCCAGCAAAACCTCAACCGACTCGATGCCGCCAAGGACGTCCTGGCCCACTTTATCAAGGAACGCAAGGACGACCGCCTGGGCATGGTCGCCTTCGCGGGCCTGCCCTATACGGTTTCCCCGCTGACCCTCGATCACGGTTGGCTCCTCCAGCGAATGGACGACCTGCAACTGGGCATGCTCGGTGATTACGGTAATTCAACGGCGATCGGCGATGCCATCGTCTCCGGCATCAACCGCTTGCGCGAAAGCGAGGCGAAAAGCAAGGTGATCGTCCT
>RZZM01000428.1 GCA_009929845.1 Spartobacteria bacterium | reverse complement strand
GTTCTTTTGTCGCTTTCATCCAGAACATATATCAATTTGCATCCTCATTATCACCATCATTTATCCACATCTCTCCATGAAATTTGCACAAGAGCCCATAAATGACCAAAAAATACAAAAAACGGATTTTTTTAGCGAAAAACCGTTGTGAGAAGTATGCTTAGCGCAAATCGTCCAGGGTTACGGAAAGTTCGACCATACGGCCCGGCTGCATCCGGATGACGCGTTTCATCTCCAGGCCCAGCAACAACGAGCTGACCTGGTGCGACTTCAAGCCGGCCTCACGGGTCAGACTGTCCACATCCAACGGACCGCCACCGAGTGCGGAGACCAAGTGTTTCTCCTCGGGTGAAAGCCGTACATCCGGCCGTTTGCCCAGTTCCCGGGCCTTTTCCCGTTTATCAGACGGCAGCAGGGTTTCAAAATCTTCCAGGATATCATCAACGGTTTCAACCAGACAGGCCCCCTGCCGGATAAGACGATGACACCCCCGCACATTGGGATTGTCCACCCGTCCGGGCACGGCAAAAACCTGCCGCCCCTGCTCCATGGCCATATCGGCGGTGATCAATGAACCGCTCTTTATCGGCGCCTCCACAACCACCACCCCCTGGGAAAGCCCGCTGACAATCCGGTTGCGATACGGGAAGGTGGTCCGGTCGGGCTCGCGCCCAAACGGATATTCTGAAATCACCGCGCCCTGCGTCGCAATCATCTTTGCCAGCCCGGCGTTGTCCGGAGGATACAGTTTATCAAGTGCGCCGCCCAATACGGCAATGGTGCGCCCGCCGGCCTTCAAAGCCCCCTGGTGCGCGGCGGTGTCGATGCCGCGCGCCAGCCCGCTCACCACGGTATAACCGACCTGGGCGAGTTGCTGCGAAAGGCGGTCCGCCATCATCTTTCCGTAATGGGTTGCCCGGCGCGAGCCGACCATGGCAATGGCATGCTGATCCGCATCGGTCAGCGTACCGGCCATGTACAGCGCGAGCGGCGGGTCGTGAATGGTCTTCAGTCGCGCGGGATAGTCCGCGTCCAGTTGCGTGATGATCCGCGCCCCGAGGCGATCGGCCTCTTCTTCTTCGTTCATGGGGTTGACGCTGGAGCGTTGTGTGACAATGCCCGCCGCCAGCCTGGGCCCAATACCGGGTACCCGTCGCAGTGTTTCTTCATTCGCGTTCAGCACTTCGCGTGGCGCGCCCAGGGCGTCCACGAGCGCCCGGACCTTCACCGGCCCAATCCCGTCAATCATGTTCAAGGCTATATACGCAAGTCGTTCATTCATGGTTGTATCGCTGTTCCCTCACGGCGTGGCCGTATGCGCGTCCGCTCATTCCGGCGGCTCCGGTTTCTTTTTGCGCGACCTCCGCTTCGCGGCGCCGCCGAACAATTCCAGTTGGGGCCCCTTGAGCAAATCGTGCGTCTTCAATATCCGGAGCATCTGCAATACATCGGATTTTTCATAATTTTTATGGGTCTCCACAAAGTCCGACAGCTCCT
This sequence comes from Spartobacteria bacterium, assembly GCA_009929845.1. Lineage (GTDB taxonomy): Bacteria > Verrucomicrobiota > Kiritimatiellia > RZYC01 > RZYC01 > RZZM01. The sequence continues at coordinate 2,270 of RZZM01000428.1, read as the reverse complement.
GCAGCATCGTCCGGAACAGCAGCACCCCGTTGACGCCCCGCTCGCGCAACAGCTCCAGGGCCTTGTTCCTGCCGGAGCGGCTCACGGTAAGCGCCGGCAGGCATAAAATCTTCGCAATCGGTCCCGTGCCCAGGAACTCCCCCGCGCGCTGTACGATATCCGCCTCGGCAAACCGGAACAGTTCAGGATTGGATGCCAGGGTCACCGGCGAAAACTTCTCGGTGTGCCATCCGCAGACGCCGACCACCGCCCGCTTGACCTTGCGCAGCCGGGCCGCGTTCCAAAGCATTTCTTTGGGCCACTCCTCCTCGCCCGCATGCGGACGCAAAACCAGCAGGTCCACTTCCTCGTCTTCACGCTTCTTGCGGGCCGCCACCTGGTACTTCTGCGGTTGCCGGACCAGGAACCCCTGGGTCTCGAAATACTCGCGAACAATCTGGTCACTCACTGCCGTCATGGAACTCCCTCAAGGACTCGTTGATGGTTTCATACACCTGCCGCAAGGCCCGTTCCTCAACCGTACAGCTCACATTGACCACGCCCAGGGTTTCGGCCAGGACAAAACGCGGGACCCCGCCACTCACCTTTTTATCCAGGGTCATGGCCCGCTGCAAATCTTCCCACCGGCACGCCGGCATCTCGACAGGCAACTCCAGGCGGCGCAACAACCGCACAATGCGCCGGGCATCTGCTTCCTGCAAGCCGGTTTCCCGCACCGACACCCATGCGGCATAGGCCATGCCCATAGCGACCGCCTCGCCGTGCAGGTACACACCGTACCCGCCGGCATTCTCGATCGCATGCCCCAGCGTGTGCCCAAAATTCAGAATCGCGCGCAGCCCCGCCTCCCGCTCATCCTGGCGCACCACCTCCGCCTTGATTTCGCAACAACGCGCCACCACACGCGAAACCACATCCAGGTCACACGCCAGCAACCCGTCCGCGCACTCCTCCAGGAAGCCAAAGAATTCCGCGTCATAAATGACCCCGTACTTGACCACCTCCGCCAGGCCGGAAACATACTCGCGACGCGGCAACGTGCGCAACACATCCATATCCGCGCACACCGCCTCCGGCTGGTGAAAGGCCCCTACCAAGTTCTTCCCCTGCGGCAGATTAATGCCGGTCTTGCCGCCGACCGAACTGTCTACCATCGCCAGCAGGCTGGTTGGTATCTGCACAAAGCGGATACCGCGTAAATAGGATGCCGCCAGGTACCCCGCCAAATCGCCGATCACCCCACCGCCCAGCGCCACCACAATCGACTTCCGGTCCAACCCGCAAGCCAGCGCCTGGTCATACAACGCAAACAACTGCTGCTGCGATTTGGATGGCTCCCCCGCGGGAACCAACGCGGTTTCCACCGCAAATCCGGCCCCTTCCAGCGCCCCCTTGCAAGCCGCCATATACAACGGCGCGACATGGGAATCCGAAACAATCATACATAGCCCGGACAACCCTTGCTCCACGCATAGAGAGCCCGCATGCGCAAGCAGTTCCCTGCCGATCCATATGGGATACGAGCGATCCCCCAATTCAACTGTAACGGTCTGTGAAATCATGCCTAAAGAAAACATGAGGACCCGTCCGCCTGTCAATGTTTATTGTTCGCGTACCATGAATCAAACGCCCCTTTTGAAAATTCGCGCACATCCACAGCCACCAATTTATGGCCCACAGATTACACAGATTTTCACAGATGGAAAGGAGCGGAGGCACAGAGAAATCCCGCTCAAGGTAGTTGAAATATCTTTGGAGGCGCGATCTCGCAGATTCAGAACTCCTTACCTCGTGGAAGGTAACGTGACACCAAGGTGTCGGCGGGCGATGGTTGCAGGTTGCGCGTTTCAGGTTTCACGGTTCGTTGTACCGGCTTTTGCCTGCCGCACACAACGAGCCACATACCGAGCCGCGCGCGCAAAACAGCGCAAAAAGCGACAAAAATCCTCAAAAAATGGCAATTTCTACGGTTTTTAGCTCAAAAATGGCCTTTTTTTGGCAAATTCTCGGCTTTTTCGCTGAAAATATGCTTTTTTTCGGCATTTTCGGCCCGAAACATCCGCGGCTCGCCGTGCGCGGCAGGCTAAAGCCTCTGTACAACGAACGGGCAGGCTGACGCCTGTACAACAAACCTCTTCCACCGCTTGAGTGTCCGATTTATTTTCCCAACGCGCCATCTCTTCGGAAGTGGATACCATCAAAAAAATCACCGCGATTACTGGCAAATCAATGAAAATCTCGTTCCGCGGCTACCGTTCGAGGTAAGGAGT
>RZZM01000427.1 GCA_009929845.1 Spartobacteria bacterium | reverse complement strand
GAAGAAAACGGGGACAGAGAAGGCCAAAACCGTCGTTTGGGGGACCGGGGGTTACTTGTTGTGCGGTAAATCTGGAGGGCGGCTACTCCGTAGAGCCCGATGCACCGCAGGCTCTTTGGATAAGATTGGGGGCGAAACATGCGCGGCTCGCCGTGCGCGGCAGGCTGAAGCCTGAACAACGAACGGGCAGGCTGAAGCCTCTTATGCGCCTCTTCCCGCCAGGAAGCCGAGAGGGATGTTCCAGACATTTTCCATGATACGGAAAACATCCGGGTGCATGGAAATCACACAACCAACCGGCGCCCGCTCGCCATATTCGGCCATAAAGGCCTGAATGCCCTTGCAGTCATCCTTGCGAATACGCGTTCCATGTTTTATTTCGACAGGAACAAGTTTCTGCGCAACAGGGAAAACCAGATCGCACTCACGGCCTGCCGGATCCCGCCTGAACGCATCCATTTCAGAAGGAGTATCAAAAGCAATCGTTTTAAAATCGCGGCCAAACTTATTTTTGCGAACCCCCTGTATTCGCGGCTTTAGAGCATATCCCGGGCGGTGCGCAGGATGTTTTCGGGGGTGAATCCGAATTTTTCGGCCAGGATGGTGTGCGGGGCGGAGGCGCCGAAACGGTTGATGGTGATGGTGCGGCCTTTTTCGCCCACATAGCGCTCCCAGCCCATGTCGCATCCGGCTTCAACGGCGAGGCGTCTGATGCAGGATTGCGGGAGGATCTGGTGCTTGACCTCAGGGGTCTGTTCTTCGAAAAGTTCCCAGGAGGGCATGCTGACTACCCGCACGATTATATTGTCCTCGGCCAATTTTCTGGCGGCATCAAGGCAGATGGATACTTCGGAACCGGAGGCGATCAGGATGAAATCGGGGTGGCCTTCCCGGCTCTGCCAGAGGATGTAGGCGCCGGATTTCAAAAGGTCGGCCGGTGGGTAGATGGAACGGTTGATGACCGGGACGCCCTGGCGGGTCAGGAGGAGGGCGGTCGGGCCCTTTTTGCGGGCGAGGGCCACCTGCCACGCGGCGGCGGTTTCGGTGGCGTCGGCCGGGCGAATGACGGTCAGGTTCGGGATCGCGCGCAGCGAGGCAAGTTGTTCAACGGCCTGGTGGGTTGGTCCGTCTTCGCCAAGAAAAATGCTGTCGTGGGTAAAGACGTAGATGGTTTGCAGCTCCATCAGCGCGGCCAGGCGGATGGCGGGGCGGCAATAGTCGGCGAAGACCAGAAACGTGCCGCCGTAGGGGATGATGTCCCCGTGGAGCGCCATGCCGTTCATGACGGCGCCCATGCCGTGTTCGCGAATGCCGAAATGGATATTGGCGCCGCTGAACCTGCCGGGGCCGATCGAGCCGCCGTCCTTGATCTCGGTATTGTTGCTGGGGCCCAGGTCCGCGGAGCCACCAAGCAGGGCGGGGACGGTTTTATTCAGCGCTTGCAACACTTTGCCTGAGGCGATGCGGGTGGCCACGGAGGCGTCCGCTTCAAAAGCGGGCATGTGCGTGGAAATATCTTCGGGAACCAGGCGATGCTGACAGGCCTCCCAGCGTGTCGTCTCGTCCGGGTACTTTTCGCGGTATGCCGCCAGGGTCCGTTCCCATGTGCGATAGACTTCAAGGTTAACTTGTTTGCGTTCCGCAAAGAGCGAATAGACTTCCTCGGGCACATAAAAGGGTGTGTCCACGGGCAGTCCAAGCGCCGCTTTTGTCAGCGCGATTTCCTCTTTCCCCAGCGGGGAGCCGTGGCAGTTGGCGGTACCTTGTTTATTGGGACTGCCTTTACCGATAAGGGTATGCCCGATAATGAGGGAGGGTTGCGCGGTGTGCGCCTTGGCATCCGTGAGGGCTTCATCTATCTGCGCGTGGTCATGGCCGTCGACCTCCAGCACATGCCAGCCGTAGGACTCCATGCGTTTGCGGGTATCCTCGCTGTAGGCCAGGTCGGTCTGGCCTTCAATGGTGATGCGGTTCGAGTCGTAAAAAGCGATCAGTTTGCCCAGCTTGAGGTGTCCGGCCAGCGAGAAAACCTCATGCGAAATACCTTCCATAAGGTCGCCATCGCTCACAATTGCGTAGGTATGGTGATCCACAAGGGTGGCATCATCCTCATTAAAGCGCTCGGCCATGACGGCCTCGGCGAGGGCCATGCCGACGGCATTGCCGCTCCCCTGGCCCAGGGGGCCGGTGGTTGTTTCGACGCCGGGGGTCAGGCCGTATTCCGGGTGGCCGGGGGTCAGGCTGTCCCATTGCCGGAAATTTTTCAGTTGATCCATGTCCAGGCCGTATCCCGCGAGGTGGAGCAGGCTGTAGAGCAGGGTGGAGGCATGCCCGGGGGAGAGGACGAAGCGGTCGCGGTCGGGCCAGTTCGTCTTTTCCGGGTTGTATTTCAGGTGCTTAAGGAATAAGACGCTGGCGAAATCCGCGAGCCCCATCGGCGCGCCGGGATGGCCGGAATTGGCCTGTTGTACGGCATCCATGGCAAGGCCTCTGATTATATCGGCCACAGTTTCTGTTTTCATGTATTCTCCTGACGGCTGCATAAAAAAAAATCTATATTTCATATTTACGGAGGCTGCTCTGTAACAGACCTGAATGAACAGATCAAGAAGAACTTGCTGAATTTCCGCGCGCGGTGTCGAATATTTTTAAAAACATTCATTGCTTATGTTAAGCCTTGTGTTACCATAACAGGTTGGAAGGCGCCAGCACAGCCAGAATGAGGACGTGTGCGGCCTAAACATTCCAGGAAAAGAGTATTATGAAGAAAAAAGTAACGGTAACAACGGCGGATGTGGCACGTCGGGCTGGATTGTCAAAGATGACGGTATCGCGGGTGCTCAATGATCACCCGTATGTAACGGATGAGACCCGTTCACGGGTCATGAAGGCGGTGGAGGAACTGGGATTCACGCCCAACACGCTGGCCAAGCGGTTTTTCACGGGAAAAACACAGCTCATCGGCCTGATTATGCCGGTCGAGTATATTTTCAGTTCACATTATTTCAAGGACCTGTTCCGTGGTGTGATGGAGTGCCTTGAAGAGCGGAGCTATGATCTGCTGCTGCACGACTCCAAATCAAAGCGGATCGCGCCGGTAGACAAATCGCGCACGCTGGTCAAGGGGCGTCTGGTGGACGGCCTGTTGGTGGTCGCCCCGATGAGTCACGACGAGTATCCCTCCGCACTGACTGAGGAAGGCATACCGTTGGTGGTGATGGGGGAGACGATGAATCCGACCAAGGTATTCCGCGTGGGGATTCCCAACCGCAAGAGCAGTGCGGACGCGGTGGCCCGGCTGATTGAGCTGGGACATCGGCACATCGGCATGCTCACCTTTGATGGCGGGCACATCGAGGCCTACCAGCGCACGCGCGGATATCAGGACGCCCTGAAAAAGGCGGAGATTTCGGTCAGTCTGGTGGGCGTGGGACATTACCAGCGCCGCGAGGCCTATGAGGAGACCATGCGGTTGCTCCGTGAACACCCGGAGATCACGGCCCTGTTTTCAGCCAACGCCGAAATGACCATGGGCACGGTGGACGCGCTCAAGGAACTGGGCCGGAGTATCCCCGGGGATATCAGCCTGCTGGCCTTTGACGACTGTGAGGAATTTGAACAAGTAGACCCGCCGTTGACCTCCGTGCGCCAGTTCCCGTACAAGATTGGTTTCGAGGCCGCCAAGATGCTCGTCGAGATTCTTGAGGCCAAAACGGTTGAAAAGCCGCGCCAGAAGATCATACCCACCGAGTTTGTTGAGCGGGGGTC
>RZZM01000070.1 GCA_009929845.1 Spartobacteria bacterium | reverse complement strand
CCGACGAGTACCTGGCCGACACCGATCCGTTCAATCCCCAATCGTATCTGCACATTACGCGCCTTTCGACCGCGGACGGCATTGCGTGGATTGGCGGCACCTCCGTTGTCCAGTATCTGGAAGCCGCGGACGCCCCGAATGACAACTGGATTACACTACAAACAAACGCTCCGCCTACCACCGTCACCAATACCTATCCCCTTACCCCCGGCGAGGATAATGCATTCTTTAGAATTCGAACGCTACGTTGATAGTTATAAAAATACTCAATTGACTTACAGGTACAATTGACACAATACGAATAAACACTGTAAAGTCATCTACATGAGACATGGAATGTTTACTGGAGAGAGTAGTGTAAGACAGTCACTACTGGAGGAATGAGATGCAGCACGTTGTTGAAGACGGCCACTTGAAGATAATCATTGAACAGGATTTGGTTGCAGCAAACGCCCCAAAAAAACTGGAGGATATTCGGGCCATCATGGACCAGGCCGCTCCACTAACCGACATCTGCCTTGACATCTCCGGGGTTGAGGTACTCGACTCGCTTGGGGTCAACCTGCTGGTCGGCATCTACAAGCACTGCAGCGTAAATAAATGGGGGTTTAAAGTAACCGGGGCCTCTCCGTCCATCCTGCGGCTCCTTTCACTATACAAGCTGAACTCGTATTTTGGCATCGATGGGTAAGGAACGATTATGAGCTTACAAGACCAGGAATTACTTGCGATGTTCATCGAGGAATCCCGGGAACATCTTCAGCAGCTCGAAGAGGACTTGATTGCGCTCGAACAAAATGCGAAAGACCAGGAACTGATCAACCGGATATTCAGGGGCGTACACAGCCTCAAGGGTTCTTCTGGTTTTTTCGGGCTCAAGCGCATCACGGAACTAAGCCATTCGATGGAAAACTTGATGTCCCGTGTACGCGAGGGGGAGCTGCCAGTGACCCAACAGACCATTGATGTCTTGCTGGCTGGCGGCGACAAACTCAATACCATGGTGGAAGATGTGGACCACAGCGATGGCGTTGATATTGCCCCGGAACTGGCGATCCTGAGTACCCTACTTACCGGGGGCACCGGCGAGGAGACGTCGCGAACCATTGTGGTTGAACCGGATACAGAGACTAAGGACGCCGCAAATGGGCCTCTCTGCTCGTTTGAGATTGATGAAACGCACATCCGTGATGCCCTCAAGCGAGGCCGATTCCTTTACTCCATCCGTGTCCGGACGCACCGGGATATGAAGGACAAAGGCAAGAACCCGCTGGATTACATCCGCAAACTGGACTCCCTGGGTGAATTTATCGACTCGCATGTGGATATTACCGCCGTGGATGGCCTGGACGATTGTATGAATGTCGACATCCCCTTTATTTTTCTTTTTTCGACCATTCTTGAGCCGGATCTGGTCAGCATGGCCCTGGAGATACCGGAAACGGAAATAACATCAATAACACTGGACAAGTACAAAGAACAGTTTGATATAAAAACAGAAAAAGAGGCCCCGGCCGAGCATGTGGCAGAAACACCTGAAGCAAAAATTGAGGAACCTGCTAGTAGCGCCTCCCCACCTGCCCCTGCACCAGCAACCAAAGCAACGGAGAAACCGGACATGACCGCGACAGCCAACCTCCCGGAAACAACAAAAGGGCCAACCAAAACATCTGAAAATCTGGATGCCGCCAAGGGCGCGCTGCAGATGGCACGCGCTAAAGGAGACGAAACAATCCGCGTATCGGTTTCCCTGCTGGACGACCTCATGAACCTGGCCGGGGAAATGGTCCTGAGCCGCAATCAGTTGCTGCGCATGGCCGAAGGCCTCGCGCATAGCGTTTCGGGCCTGCCCGGCGTCATGCAGAATATCAACCTGGTAACGTCTGATTTGCAGGAAAAGGTAATGAAGACGCGCATGCAGCCGGTGAACAACATTTTCAGTAAATTCAATCGTATCCTGCGGGATATGTCCCGCCAGCTTGACAAAGATATTGCCCTGGTCCTGACCGGCGAAGATGTGGAACTTGATAAGACCATCATTGAAACGCTCTCCGATCCACTGACGCACCTGGTCCGCAATTGCGCGGACCACGGGCTGGAACCGCCTGATGAACGTGAAAAGGCAGGCAAGCCAAGAACAGGCACCGTTCACCTGACGGCCCGCCACGAAGGCGGACAGGTCCATATCGAGATCGTGGATGACGGACGAGGCATAAATCCAGAAAAGATCAAGGCCAAGGCCATTGACAAAGGACTGCTCACCACCGAACAAGCCCGCCAGATGAGCGACCGCGAGGCGTTCCTTCTTGTTTTCGCGCCCGGGTTTTCCACTGCGGATGTGGTGAGTGATATTTCCGGCCGCGGGGTTGGAATGGACGTGGTCCGCACGAATATCGAAGGCCTCGGCGGCACGGTGGAACTCGAGTCCGAAATGGGCAAAGGGACCCGTGTCAACCTGCGACTGCCGCTGACACTGGCCATTATCCCGTCCATGATTGTCCTTTCTGGAAACCGTCGCTACGCGGTGCCGCAGGTCAATCTGGAAGAGCTGGTGCGCCTGGGTGGCGATACCCGGATCGAATCCGTGCGGGGCGCGGATGTGATGCGCCTCCGGGGCCGGTTGCTGCCGCTGGTGCGCCTGACCGAACTCCTGGGGAAAGCGGCCATTGAGACCGCACCCTCCGCAACGGAAGAGTCGCCCCCCCAGAATAATGGAACCATTCAACAGACCAAACAGGAATCGGCCTATGTCCTTGTGCTGAAAGTAGGCGACAACCGCTTCGGCATGGTGGTGGACGCGCTGCTGGACAACGAGGAAATTGTGGTCAAACCATTGAGTTCCTACCTGAAAAACTGCAAGTGCTATGCCGGCTCGACCATTATGGGGGACGGACGAATTGCCATGATTCTTGATGCCCCGGGTGTGGCCGCGCTGGCCGACCTGCGGTTCAATGAAATTAATGAAGCCGACAAATCACTGGCCCTTCACTCGGAAGAGCGCAGGACCGGAGAAATGCAAAGCCTCCTGTTGTTCAGGAATGCCGGCAAGGAATTGCTGGCCCTCAACCTGGACATGGTGGCCCGCATCGAGAAAATCAAGGCGCAGGACCTTGAGAAGATCGGCAACAAGGAATTCCTCAAATACCGGGACTCCTCGTTGCGCGTCCTCCGCATACATGATTTTCTGCCCATTACCCCCCCGGAGGATGAGCCGGAGTGGCTCTATGTCATTGTCCCTAAACTGGTGAAACACCCCATGGGGCTGATTGCCACCAAAGTGGAGGATGTGATCGAAACAGCCATCCAGCTTGACCAGGAAAATATTGCAGGTCCCGGATTGATGGGCTCTGCGATTATCGGCAAAGACCTCACTGTGTTTATCGATATTTATGGCCTGTTTGAAATTGTAGACCCGGAAAGATACAAAGCCTCCCGGATACTGTCCGGCCTGGAAAATAAACGAATACTTTTAGCGGAAGATACCGCGTTCTTCCGGACGGTGGAGTTGCAATACCTGGAGTCAATATCCGGCATTACCACCGATGTGGCCGTGGATGGCGCCCAGGCATGGGCCATGCTGAACAAGGCCGACTACGATCTTGTAATTACCGACATTGAAATGCCTGAAATGGACGGATTTGAACTGACCAGCCGTATCCGCTCATCGGATAAACTGAAAAATATTCCCGTCATCGCCATTACCGCGTTACGTGCCGAACATTATCAGAAGCGGGGCTACGAGACCGGTGTGGATTCCTACCAGATTAAATTTGATAAAGACAGCCTGAGCAAGGCGATTGAGCAGCTTCTGACCAATGGACGGCATGGCACAGGTGGAAAACGACAGGAAACAGCAACGAGCGGCGTGGCCCCGGACAGCTTGGTGGAGCTTGACTCGTAACATGATAATCAGGAAAGACAGGAGCAGGTACAGACATGGCTGAAAAGCATTTTATTACCTTCTATCTTGGTGACGACTACTTCGGAATTGACATCCTGCTTGTCCGGGAAAGCTACCGGAATACGGATGTGACCCAGGTAGCCCTGGCCCCGGATTATGTCCGGGGACTGCTCAACCTGCGAGGGCAGGTGGTGACTGTACTTGACTTGGGGGTGCGCCTGAATATCGGAAAGCGACACCTCACGGAAAATTCAAATATCATCATCCTTAAAACCAATGATGAACTGGCCCGCCTGGAGACGGACGACCCCCTGACCGACAGCACTACGCCCGATCTGGTCGGGCTGCTGGTCGATCGCATCGGTGATGTAATTACTGTTGATGAAAGCGAAATCGAACCCTCCCCGGGTCATGCGGGGCGTGTCGAGGGGCGCTTCCTCTCGGGCGTGATCAAGCTCCCGGAATCCCTACTGGTGACCTTGCAGATGGAAGAGGTGCTTACTGAAGACTCCGGACAACAACAAATGGCCATGATGGGGCAACAGACACAACAACCCGCGCTTGTTTAGCCGATCCTATTGTTGGCGCCATATAGCATAATTACACAAACTGGAAAGTAGAGACATACATGCCGGAAGGCAACGCCATACAAGTTTTGATTGTGGACGACACCGTGACCTATCGAAAAATACTTTCCGACGTGGTGTCGTCTATCCCGGACGCGGCCGTGGCCGGCATAGCCGCGAGCGGGTCCATCGCACTGCAGAAACTCAACCACTTGCCCGTCGATCTTGTCCTGCTGGATGTTTTCATGCCGGATATGGACGGCCTGGAAACGTTACTGGCCATACGCGAGAAATTTCCTGATGTGGCGGTTGTAATGGTCAGCGGCGTTTCAACACGGCATGCGGAATCCACCATCACCGCCCTCGAATCGGGCGCCCTTGATTTTATACGCAAACCGAGCGAACAGGATATTGAAGCCAACAAGGCCGCCTTGCGCAGGGACCTCCTGCCGGTTATCCGTACCGTCCTGACCCGGCAACTGACAAGCAAGACGAAAGGCCCCCGGCCTGTCGGCACAATACCGCAACCTCTCATGCCTACGCCCCCCCCGGCACCCCGTCCGGCCTTCGCGACATTACCGTCTAAAATCAATCTCGTGCTCATCGGCTCCTCGACCGGCGGCCCCAATGCCTTGGCGGAGGTTGTCCCGAAAATCCCCGCGGATATCGGCGTCCCGATCGTGATCGTACAGCATATGCCTCCGATGTTCACCCAGTCACTGGCGCAGCATCTTGACAAAAAATCTGCATTATCCGTCCGCGAAGCCCTGGACAATGAGCCGGTGCTTGCAGGCGCAGTGCTCATTGCTCCCGGCGGCCACCATTTAATCTTGAGCCGCCCACCGGAAAGTAAGGAAGCGGCCTTGATCACTCGAATTACCGACACGCCACCGGTCAATTCATGCCGTCCCTCCGTTGATGTCCTCTTCCGTTCTGCAGCAACATTGAATGTGGGCGGCATACTGACCGTGATTATGACGGGCATGGGCAGCGACGGCGCCAACGGCGTGGCCGCGCTCAAACGCCATAACTGCTATTCCATTGCCCAGAATGAAGAAAGTTGTGTCGTCTACGGCATGTCCAGGGCTGTCGTTGAAAAAAATCTGGCCGACGAAATCCTGCCACTGCACCAGATCGCCGCCCGCATCACGGAATTGGTAAAGAAAAAAACAGTTTGATGACTGCATAATTCACATATGAAGAGTACATGAATATATCACAGGTTGAATTTGATTTGCTTCGCGGCTACATACAGGAACACTGCGGCATCCTTGTGGGTGACGAGAAAAGTTATCTGATCGAGAGCAGGCTGGCCCAACTGGTGGTTGAAAACGGCTGCACGGATTTCAGGCAATTCTACCAGAAGGCGAAAAATGATACCGCCGGAACGTTGCGCGACAAGATCATTGACGCCATGACCACCAATGAGACCCTGTGGTTTCGTGACGGCGGACCGTGGGCCCTGCTACGGGAAGTCATCCTTCCGGAATTCATCGAAACCCTGGCCTCCGGCAAGAAACACCGTATCAGGATATGGTCCGCCGCATGCTCCACCGGACAGGAACCCTACTCCATTGCCATGCTGCTTGAGGACATACTCAGTACGCCCGCCGGCCATGGGGTTCGAGCGGAACAGTTTGAAATCATGGCCACCGATATTTCCCCCAGCGCCCTGTTCCTGGCCATATCCGGCCGGTATAATCAGATTGCCATATCCCGCGGCCTCGATCAGGCCCACCGGGACCGATACTTTGAAAAAAAAGGGGCGGTGTGGGAATTAAAGCAAACCATCCGGAAGCGAATTTCGTTCAAGCAGTTCAACCTGCAACATTCGTTAGCCCCCCTGGGATCCTTCGATATGGTGTTGTGCAGGAATGTGGCCATCTATTTCTCGTCCGATTTTAAAAAAGACCTGTTTGCCCGGATCGCCAATGTCCTGCATTCCACGGAGGGATATCTCTTAATGGGCTCCACGGAGTCGTTGATTGGATATACAGATGCCTTCAACATGCTTGATAAACGGGGTGTAATTTATTACAAGGTTAAGTGAGGTGAAGCGTTATGAAAATGCTGACAGTTGATGATTCCGCGATGATGAGAAAAATCATTGCCGATGCCGGTGAAGTCATCGGGTTCGAATGCATGGGCGCAGGCACCGGTGAGGAGGCCTTGAGCCTCCTTGAACAACAGGAACACAAGTTTGACCTTATTCTGCTGGACTGGAATATGCCGGGCATGTCAGGCATTGAAGTACTGAGAAAACTCAAGGCCGATGAACGATGGAAGGATATCCCGGTCATGATGGTAACCACGGATTCAGAACGTGAAAAAATAATCGAGGCCATCCAGGTCGGAGCCACCAATTATCTGGCCAAACCATTTGCGCCTGAAGATTTAATTTCCAAGATGATGCAGAGCGTCGGCCAGGGACTCTGATGAACAGGAGCACATACATCTAAGCGACGCAACCGGACCACTATCATGAAAGTACGTGAAAACATCATTCGACAAATCGAGAAGGCGGACAATCTTCCCACGCTCCCCGGCATCCTGACCGAGCTTATGAAAGTGGTCGACGACCCGAACTCTTCCGCGCGGAAGATTGCCAATGTCATCGAACACGATCCAGCCTTGACCGCCCGTATTCTGAAAGTGGCCAATTCGGCGGCATTTGGCAGCATCAACACAGTCGCCTCGGTCGCCCAGGCCTCCGCGCGACTGGGCATCAAGCAGGTGCGGGATATTTCCATGACTCTCTCTGTGATCGACTTGCTGGATGGCAGTCGGCAGATCGACTATACCCGCTATTGGAAACACTGTCTGTCCGTGGCCTTCGCGGCTCAAATTATGGCCAAACGGGCGCGGCGCTTTTCAGGCCAGTTGGACGATATATTCACGGCCGGCATGCTGCACGACCTGGGTATCCTCATCCTGGATCAGTTTGTGGAGGACAGCTACAAACAGGTGATTGCGCTGGCACAGGACAAAATGCGCGAGACCTACCTGGTGGAACGGGAAGTCATGGGCATTGACCATGCCGAGGCCGGCGGGTTGGTCCTTCGAAAATGGCGCCTGCCCCAGCCCATTATTGACGCGGCCACCTATCATCACGTCCCGTGCGAGTGCCCGGAAGAAACCCGTCTGGTTACTCAGCTCATCCATCTGGCTAATTTCGCCTGCAATAACCAGGGGATCGACAGCGGCATGGATATTTTCCCGACGACATTTTCTGAATCCTCCTGGTTTGATACAGGGTTGTCTGTTGACGACATTCCGGCTATTATCGAAGAAGTGAACCAGGAAACCGCAAAATCAACTGTACTGGTCGCCGCCGCTCAAAAATAGGGGATGGCGCGTAACAACTCGTTTTGGAGAGCATGTATCATGGAAATACGAGGACAAATGGAACCAGGCGAACAATCCTGGCTCGAAGCTTTTATTCTCAGCACGGAAGATGCACTCACAACAATGGCGGCTGTAAACTGTGCCTACCGGGAAAGTATACCACTGACAACGGAGTTAATTGCTGACCGTATCTATGCGACAATGCCCGTAACAGGAAATGCCACCGGGTATGTGGGTATCGCGATTTACGCATCCCTGGCGGCACAGGTCATTGCCGCTGTCATGGGCTGTAATGCCGAAGACATTGCCGGAACAGATGTCGCCGGAGGTATCTGTGAACTGTTAAACATCATTGCAGGCAATACAAAAGCCCGCCTTAAGGACACCGGAAGTCATTTCGAGATCACCCCGCCCGTCGAGGCGGACGCAGCGTCTATCGCCAGGCAGTATATCAGTGAACCGCCCGGTGTAGGGATTCTTTTTGATGTCCTGGACAGCTCCTTCCTGATTTTAGTTAATCTCCAGGAAGGCTAAGACAATCAAATTGAAGGCATCAGGGTTCAGGATTCGCGAAGAAAAAAAATCTTGCCGAACGTGGGCAAATTCACTAGACAATGTGGCCCAACACATGTAGAAATACAATATGTTGTGTGATTTGCATTGTTTGGTGTAGTATGAAGAAGCAACCGGTTATATATATGCAGTATTGCGAAATGCTGTCTGAGATCAGTATTGACGATCTCCACTTCAAGGTCACGTTGAGCCCTATACCCGAGAATTTCTGCATTTTGTGGTTTAAGGACAGCCGGGTGAGCTATTCTTTCGAGGCCCTTGGCAAGTTTTCACGTTTCGATAAACGCAGTGTTCTTGATTTTATCGTGCGCTACAGCACAACCAACAGTCTGCGTGAGGAAATCGCCAGGAAACGCTTCGAGCGAAAACTTGAGACCCTCGCCCCCTGCTTCTTCGAGCAAATCGAGCAACTCAGTTACGAAAAGAAGATAGACGCCTACAAGAATCTCTACAATCTTGACTCGATTATCGAAAAACGGGACCTGGCTAAAAAACGCAAAATTATGGCTCAAAAATTTCATCCGGATGTGGGGGGTGACACGCGCGCCATGTCAGTAATCAATGAAGCCTATGAATACCTTGTCAATGAGGCGAGTGCCTGATTTCTCCCTGCTTAAGAAGGCCCCCCTCCAACAGATTTTTTTACGCTATCTGTTACTTCAACTTGTAATGCGTCGGTGAAGGGTGTAGACTTTTATCTACGTGATGAAAGGACAACCAAACAAAGGCTGTGACAATCCATGAATGACAAAGGCGCACCACAGGACGAATCATCCCCCGGCATAGCTGAATTGCAGAGCGAAATCCGATTGTTGGAACAACGTCTCCGGCAGGCCCAACAGATGGAGGCCCTGGGGGCGCTCGCCGGAGGCATCGCTCACGACTTTAACAATATTTTGTCCGCCATCATCGGGTTTTCTGATCTGGCGATGGACGAATTGCCCGCGGAGAGCATGCCCCGGGCAAATATTGACCAGGTGTTAAAGGCGGGCTATCGCGCGAAGGACCTGGTGACCCAGATACTGACCTTCAGTCGCCAGGTAGAACAGGTGCGTCAACCCCTTCAACTGCATCTTATCCTCAAGGAAACACTGCGCCTGCTGCGCTCAACACTCCCCTCCACCATTGATATCCGCCATTCCATCGACAAGCATTGCGGGCCGGTACAGGCCGATCCCGCCCAGATTTACCAGATACTCATGAACCTGGCGACCAATGCCTACCAGGCCATGAAAAATATCGGAGGCATCCTGGAACTCAGCCTGACAGGAATACCGGTAGATGAAGAATTGGCCGCCACCTGCCCGGATCTCAAGATCGGCCTGTATGCGGCCCTCACGATTCACGACACCGGCTGCGGCATGGACCAGGAAACCATGCAACATATCTTCGACCCGAATTTCACGACCAAGCCGGTCGGAGAAGGCAGCGGCCTCGGGTTATCGGTTGTTAAAGACATCATTCGCCATTATGATGGCGCCATTACCGTCTCCAGCCAGCCAGGCAAGGGGGCGACATTTACCATTTATCTTCCGCAAATTGAGCAGGAGGCCATACGTTCAACAACCGATCCGATTGAGAACACCGGCGTCGGCTACCGGATTCTTTTTGTTGATGATGAGGAAACCGTTGGTGAAGTGGTGCGCCAGATGTTGAAGCGACTTGGTCACCAGGGAACCATACTGACGAGCAGCGCGGAGGCCCTCGACATCTTTTCAAAGCATCCTGATGACTTTGACCTGGTCATAACCGACGAAATCATGCCCAACCTCACCGGCACGGAACTGGCGTACGAATTCAGGAAGATACGCCCGGATATGCCAGTGGTCCTCACCACCGGGTTTGTGCAGCCCCCGTCTCCTCAACATATCGAGGCCGCAGGTTTCAAGGCGTGCCTCATGAAACCCTTTGCCACACAACAACTCCAGGAAGTTATTGCGCATATATTTGCGCCAACAGCCTGAGGCTGTATTACCCGTTCAAATCCAGGTGTGTCCATTCAATGGCATGCTGGATAAGCTCGCGGGCGTTGGCCAGGTGCAGCTTCTTCTTGATGTGCTCCCGATACGTTTCAATGGTTTTGATACTCAACCCCAGCATATCCGCAATCGCCTTTGAACTTTTTCCTTCACCAATCAAGCGAAAGACCTCTAATTCACGGTCGCTCAACTGGCTCTCAGGTGTCTGGTCCTCAATCTGGCGGTTCCCGACCATCTTGCGCAGCAGGCGGGCAGAGACATATTTGCTGACATATATCTCACCGGCCAATGTACGCCGTATCGCGCAGATAATATTATCAGTGGCGTCCCGCTTCATGACAAAGCCCATCGCCCCGGCGCGCAGCGCCCGCTCGGCATAGACCATTTCATCGTACATGGTCAGCACAATAATGGGCAGTGTGGGCTGCACCGCAATTACATCCTTGATGAGTTCCAGGCCACTTCTTCCTTCCATGGCCAGATCGGTTATCACACAATCGGGTTTCTGGCTCGCGATGAGCGCCATCGCCTCATCCGCCCGCGCGGCCTGGCCGCAAACGACCATATCCGGTTCCTGCTGGATCAACTGAGCAAGACCCTGACACACAATCGGATGATCGTCCACCAGCAGGATCGTATAGTTCCTGCGTGTTTGTTTTCTTTTCTCTTCTGTCATACACTACCTCCACCGTAGTTTATGCTCGTTATGCGCCATCCGTATGATAGGCGCAAGTTACCCTCGTTCCTCCATTTTTCTTTGACGTGACATCCAGGTTGCCGCCCAGCATTTTGGCCCGGGAACGCATGATGTGCAGCCCCATCCGCCCGGTAGCGCATGGCTCTTTCTTTATACCGATGCCGTCATCCTCCACATGCAACCATCGGCTTGTGCCCTCCCCGCCAAGCGCTATTCGAATGCTTCTGGCCTTGCTGTATTTAACGGCGTTATATACCGCCTCATGCGCTATCCAATAGAGCTGTGTCGCCGCTTTGCAATGCTCAAAAATCTGCGGCGCTTCACACGCGCATGTACACTGTATGTTGTACATATACGAGATATTCGAGGCCATGCCTTCCAGCGCAATGAGCAACCCTTCAGAGTCCAACCCCACGGGATTGAGCCCTTGCGCCAGACGATGCGTCCGTGTGATGGCTTCATTAATTGAGGTGGCCAGCGTGGCAATGTCCTGCGCGGCCGGCACCCCATCCGCCACCAGTTTCTGCTGCAAGACCTTGCATTGCAATGCCAGCCCCGTCAAGTGCTGCCCCAAACCATCATGCAAATCCTGCCCGATACGCTGCTGCTCCTGGCCGGAAACATCCATGACCGCAATTTCAAGGTTTCTTCGTTCCGTCACATCCAGGATCACCCCCTCCAGACAGGATACCGTTTCATCCCGGTCCCTGCGGATCCAGGCCCAGGCATTAACCCAGCGCACCTCCCCCTTTTTGGTTACAATGCGGTACTCCTGGCTGAAGGCGTTCTGGCCCTCTTTCATGTAGGTTTCCACTTCACGCATGATACGGCGACGGTCTTCTTCATGAACAAAACTTAAAAATCCGACCTGCTGTTCGAGGAGATCCCGCGCGGCGTACCCGAACTGGGAAACATTGCCGGACACATATCCCACGGTCCATCCCTGATCATAACCCCACACAAAAGCAACGGCCGGACTTTGATTTACAATGCGCTCAAGCTCTTTGCGACGACGGGACTCCTCCTGTATTTTCCACTCAAACCTGCTGCGTTCAACGGCGTAACGAATGGAGCGGAGAATCAATGTGATCGTGACCTGTCCCTTTACAACATAGTCCTGCGCGCCTTCGCGCAACGCGGCCATGGCGCTGTCTTCACTGTCCTCCGCCGTAATCACTACCACCGGCGTGGCAGGGGCCATATCCAGAATCGCTCGCACGCCATCCGCCCCCTGACTGTCCGGCAACCCCAGGTCAAGCAATACAACATCCACAAAATTCTTGCGCAGCAACGTCAACCCATCCGCCAGGGTTCCCGCCGCCTGGACCGTAAACGAAGGATCCATCGAACGCTGAAGCATCCCCTGAAGCAAGGCAAAATCCGAAGGATTATCTTCTATAACGAGCGCATTCAAACAGCTCCCCCTGCAGCCTCACCACCAATCCCGTCAACAATCGCCAGCACGCTGTCCACATCAAGAAGGATGATAACCTTCTCCGCTACAATCGCCATGCCCAATAGATAGTGGGAATCCAGATTGGCGGATAATGTGTCCGCGGATTCAATCTGGTCAGCCCCAATCTGTAAAACTTCCGAGACCGCGTCGACGACCAGGCCCATGGCAGCATGACCCGTCTTCAGTTCAATGTTAACCACAATGATGCAGGTATGCTCCGTAGGTTCAATAAATGGCAGGCCGAACCGGGCGCGCAAGTCAATCACGGCAACCACCTGGCCGCGCAAATTTATCAGCCCGCGAATAAAATCGGGAGCGCGCGGAATGCGCGTAATTTCCGTCATCCGGATTATTTCCTGTACCCTTACAATTTCGATGCCGTATTCTTCCTGATCCAGGAAGAATGATAAATACCTGCCGGCCAGCTCTTCCCGTTGTAAAAGTTCGTGGTTAATGGCAGCCAAGGCATCTTTTGGCCTGGATACAGCAGGGGACGTTTCATCCGGCAATGGCATTGTTTCCTGCGCGGGGGGCTCATGTTCTTCCAGCGGGGACAACTCGTCCCCCTCTACATACGGAAGGGAAGGCTCGGCCCCCTGGCCGTGCGCCCCCGATGCCACAGGCGCGGAGGCCGCCTCCGCGTCAGAAATCCGCCCCTGCGCCACCTGTTGAAGTAGGTCGACGACCTGTTCGGTCCATTGAAGCAACGACCCTGCAACCGCTGCGTCTGATGAGCCACCGGCCGACAAAGCCGCCAGGACCTGGTCCACCACCGCAACGCAGCCCGGCATCGCATTCGCTGCCAGGAACTGCCGCACATTGGCGCACAGCGGGACCAATTCCTCCCATGATGTCGCATCATCCGGGTCAGCAAGCATCAGGGCCCCGGCCACCTGGTCCAGTAACTCTTCAAATTCTTTTTTTTGCATCATCCATCCTTACGTGACCCGTCGCCGGATTACCCCTGGGCCTCCGGCGGCAGCATGGCCACAATCCGGCACATGGCAGACTCCAGCTCAATGCCGCGTAACGGGAAACAACCAATCCAAAGCCGTTTGTTGCTTACCTCTTCAATCTGTCCGCCAATATTCTCGGCATGTACCAAACGCTTGGGAAACAACTTCAAATGCATCACCTGATAGTAGGTTTCCGGCGGAAACATTTCATCCCAGGTCTTGTTGTATTTTTCCTGCAGCCGCTTCTCCGCCTCTTTGAAGGCGGCCGGATGCCAGTCCCGGATGATGGTGTTCATCGGGTGATCCGCACTGCCGCAATCCACGCCAATCCACTTGATCTTCATATCCAGCGCCCATTCATGAAAAGACGGGTCCGGACCCGGGTGTTTCACAAAGTAACGGATTTCATCCGACCCCGGCTGGTCCCACGCGTATTTGTGGTAACCGGTATTGATGATGAGGATGTCCCCTTTCTGTATGTCCACACGCCGGGTAATCATCTCGGGTGTGTAGAGACTGTAGTCCTCCGCCTCATCGGATATGTCAACCACCACACCCGGTCCAATCCATTCTTCCAACGGCACATCGCCGATGGATCGGCCACTGGCATGAAAGTGAATCTCCCCATCCATGTGGGTGCCGACATGGTTGCTCGTGGTGATGATCTGCCCGTTGGCCCCCTGCCCCATGTGTGCGCCCGCAATGCGCTTGAAATATTGAATCCCCAACGGCATGTAGCTTGGCCATGGAGGGGTATGTATACTCAGACGCTGTGTCAGGTCATACACACGCACCTGCGACATGAATTCGAGAAACTTTCCACTGTCCATAACACCACTCCTTACTCCAGCGCGCATTCGCCGCTGCGTTCGTCCTATGTTTCATGTTTACTGAAACAAACGTACCACAAAAAACGCAAGATGACTACTGGTATTGCACAGGAAAACTGCTTTCCCCGGTAGCGGTGATAAATACCGGATCGCGTCCCAGTTGCTTATTGGCGCGCAAGATGCCGGCCACTTTCCTCAACCGCCAGTCAAAACGGTTCCTGGACATGCGAACCAGGATGTCATCGTTCAACACAACATCCAGATATTCCGGATCACCGACATCAATGGACTGAATGTTCACGTACTCGCTAATCCGCGTGGTATCACACAAATCAAGAACCTCCAGGGCATCCAGGATATCCTTGGACTGGATGCAGGTCCCCGGTCTCAACCCCGTGTGGGAAAAACCTTTTACCATGGGCAGGTGAGGCGCCTGCGCGCTCGGCCCAAGCACAAACCCTTCATTGTCCACAGCCAACGGCAACCCGTAGGGATTGCTCTGCAGGCGGGCCAGGGCCACACGCTCGCGCACGGTTACCTGCAACGTGTCCGGCAGTTGCCTGCGCACTTCCACATGCTTTACCAGCGGCACACTTTCCAGATCCTTGCGGACCTGCTTGATGCTGATCGAAAAAAGATTGGTGTTTTCAGCAAGATGGCCGTACTCACGGATATGCCACGGCTTCAGCCGCCCATCGGACGCTAAATCAAGATGTCTGATGGTGAATTGTTTGTTGTGCGAGAACAACCAGCGCCCCATCCAGTTCGTCCCGGTAAATATCAGCCAAATCACCCCGCCCAGGGAAACAAGTACCACAACCACAGTCGCCACTTTTTGCCGAAACTGCTGCTTCTTTTCCGTAATCCGGGCGTTTACCATAAGTATCTGCTCCGGATACTTCTGTTTTCGCTTGTTCACCTTCCGGCGACGGACCAACACCGGCTTGTCATCTTCATGCCACCACATCACTCACAAATCCTTAATATATGGCCAATAATATCCATATCTTGTGTTTCTACTTCAACACCATACTATATACAAGCTAATTGCATGATTTTATCACAAAGCTCGGGAAATTCAATACCGGCCTGTCTGGCGGCCTTCGGCAACAGGCTGGTGGGGGTGAATCCCGGGATGGTGTTGTTCTCAAGGATAAAAATCTGTCCGTCTTTATCCATCCGAAAATCCACACGGCTAAGCCCGCGGCAGCCCAGCGTGTCAAAGGTCGCCATGGCCAGTTCCTGGCAGCGGGCAGTCTGCTCCGCGGTCAGGTCGGCAGGCACCACGTAACTGCTGGCGCCGGTCGTGTATTTCGCGTCATAATCATAATTTCCGTCCGGCGCGAGTATCTCAACCACCGGCAGGGGGTCCCTGCCAACGATCCCGACCGTCAGTTCGCGCCCTTCAATATAGGCCTCGACAAGGACCAGGCCCTCATACGCATGCGTATCGGTGTAGGCCCTTTCATATTCCTGTTCGCGCAGGATGCGGTGTACCCCGTAACTGGAGCCCTGACGGAGCGGCTTGATGACGATAGGTAACGGCAAGGTCCGCTCGGAACTCAACCGTATCACCTCATACGCGGGCACGGGCAGTCCCACCTCTTCAAGCGCCTCTTTGCACATGGCCTTGTCAAAGGAACGCAGGCTCGCATCCGGCCCCGGGCCCGTATACGGAATACCCCGCTCGGTCAACAACCGCTGGACCACGCCATCTTCCCCGAATTCGCCGTGCAACGCGATAAACACCGCCTCAAGCCCGTCCGGAAGTATCAGTTCTTCATCCTTCACATCAATCCCGACAACGTCATACCCCGCCTGCTTCAATCCGTGTACCACCGCCCGCCCGGAAACCAGGGAAACCGCCCGCTCCAATGACGGGCCGCCCATCAGCACACCTACTCGTTTGAATTGCTTTGTCATTCTTTCTCCTGCACATCTGAAAAAAATTCAACGGCCCATGGGCCCATCCGCTCAATGTCGCCGGCGCCAACCAGCAAAAGGACATCGCCCTCTTGTAGTATGCCCCGCACATATTGCCAAGCATTCTGTAAGGAATCGCTCAATAAAGTTTTCGTCCCGCCATGCTGCTCGAAATGTGCCAGCAAATCCTGCGAGGTATCTCCCCCGGACGAAGACTCGGACGCGGCGTACACCGGTGCCAGCACGACCTCGTCAACGCCCGCAAAGGCGGCGGGGAACTGTGCGCCCAGGGCGCGCGTGCGGGTGTACCTGTGCGGCTGAAATACCGCTACAATCCGCCGGGCCTGCAGATGGTGTGTCATCCCGATCAGGGCTCGGATTTCCGTGGGGTGATGCGCATAATCGGAAATGACATGAACCGGTGTCTTTACAATGGTCTCAAACCGGCGCCTGGGCGGAGCACAAACCGCCAGGGCCTCCACAATCCGGCATGGCTCACAACCCACGTTCTTTGCGACCGTGAACGCGGCGGCCGCATTCAATGCGTTGTGCCGACCCGCCAGAGGCAGCCGAACCGTCTCCAAGCCGCCTTCATGGGCAATGCAAAAAGCGGCGGCGCCTTCCTGTTCCCTGAACCCCGAAATCCTGATGTCCGCCGCATCCGAAAACCCATACCCGAGGGCCTTGTCCGAGGACCGGGCAAGCTGTGATGCCACAGGATCATCCGCACAATAAAATACCCGGCGACGAGTCTGCGCCACAAGCCGCGCAAAACAGTCTTCCACCTCCCGGCGGCTGCCGAAATGTTCCATGTGGTCAAATTCTATATTCGTGATAACGGACCAGCACGGATGGTACAGCGCAACGGTCCCGTCACTTTCATCCGCCTCGGCCACCAGGACGCCGCCCGGTGTCCCGCCGGCAACGCCCCCCAGCGCGGCAACCTCG
>RZZM01000426.1 GCA_009929845.1 Spartobacteria bacterium | reverse complement strand
TTAACACATTGGAGAACGGCCTTTCGTTTTTTGTTTTCCCACCGCCCGCCCCTTCCGGGGCAGCCCGCTCCGTCCAGCCCGATTACCGCATCTATTGCCTCCAGGATAGCTTCCGGCAGTGCCGGTTCTTCCTTCGTGCCCGAAGCGACGTATGCTGCTTTTCTTAGCAAGATCGCTGTATCTGGTTCTTTCTCATCCAGTACAATGAGAGGAGCTTTTCTAACCTTCTTTCCGGCTGCTTTTTTTGCCCAATATCCCCGAGGCGGAACCGGAATACTATTGCGCTCGCATAGTTTCGCAAGGCCCCGGTCGGACAGGCCGTACTCTTCGGCCGCGGCAGTCATGGGCTTCGACCATACGAGATCGTAAAGCGCTTTTCTGTTCAGCGGTTTTGTCATCTTTATTCCCCTGATAGGTTCCTGGCTAACTTATGCAGAAATGTACGACGATCCGGGGAAAGTCAGACGCTGTCGTCTGTTTTCATCTTAAAGAGGCTCGGTGCCCCGGCTGAGGATATCCATATACTCCGTATAAACGAAAACTTTGTGCCGTTCTTTCCCGGTGATCTCCCGAACGATCCCGAGCTCCTCCAGCGCCGCCATGCTCCGCAAAACCGTTGGGAGAGAAACGCCGCACGCCTCCCGTGCTCTCGCCGTTGTCGTAATCGGATGCCTTTGCAAATAGGCGTGAATATTCAAAATAGCCGCCGCCGACTTGCCGGACTCCTCGATCTTTTGACGATCCTTTTCAAACAACGCCAGAACCGACTGCGCTGTTTCAGTCGCCTGATTTGCTGTCTCGGCAACGCCGGTCAGGAAGAATTTGAGCCATTCTTCCCAGTTTCCGGTTTCCCGAACCGCCTGCAAATGGTCGTAATAAGCCTGCCTGTTTGCCTTGAGGTAAAGGCTTAAATAGAGAAGTGGCTCCCGCAGAACGCCCTCCACACACAGGATAAATGTAATCAGCAAACGCCCAAGCCGTCCGTTGCCATCCAGAAACGGGTGGATCGTCTCAAATTGCGCGTGCGCAATGCCGGCCCTTATCAGAATGGGCAAATGCGTATCCCCGTCATGCAGAAAGTTCTCAAGATTGCCAAGGCAATCCATCAAATATTCTGGCGGCGGCGGAACGAACAAAGCGTTCCCCGGACGAGTGCCGCCGATCCAGTTCTGGGATGTCCGAAATTCGCCGGGTTGCTTGTTGCCGCCCCGCGCATTCTTCATAAGCTTCTCATGAATTTCCCGGATCAGGCGCAGTGATAGCGGAAACTCCTTCAAGCGCTCCAGCCCATAATAAAGCGCAGAAACATAGCAGGACACTTCGGTGACGTCGTCCATCGGCGCTCCCGGCGCTTCCTCGTTTTCGAAGAGCAGAAGATCGGACAGGGACGACTGCGTACCTTCAATCTGCGAAGAGAGAACAGCTTCTTTGCGGACATACATATACAAAAACAGGGAAGCATCAGGCAGCACCATACTCATACCATCGAGCCTGCCCAGCGCGACATTTGCGAGGTCAAGAAGTGGATACAGCGCCGCCATATCAAGAGGCGACTTAAACGGCAAAGGCTCAGGTACATAGGCGCGGTAGCTTTCGCCGCCTGCCGCCGAACCCGTCACGTATCGCCCAGTTCGCTTACCCATACGCCGTAGCTCACAAAAATATAAATAAATGTTAGTTAGAAAAATATAACTCACACGGGTGTGAGTTGCAAGAGGGCAGCTAATAATTTTGGTAACTTTCGTTAGTTAAGCCAATATCGGTCACGCGCTTAAGAGAAGCATTGCCGACTGACTGCAACCTCCACCATCCAGTCTTCGATTTCCAGGCATTGCAGAGAATGAACGCCGCAAGCCCCGCCCTCCGCGGGCTTCACGCGCCATCCCCTTTCCGGGACATGCAGAGAAACCGCGTTTCACCTTAAAGCTCTGCGTGACCGGGACGAAGGTGACGTCATGCGCATCGAACATCTCGACGAGTTTGGCGAAGTCCATCAGCGAGCGCGTGAGCCGGTCGATCTTGTAAACGACAATGATCTGCACCCGCCCGGCTTTGATATCGCCGAGCAGAGCCTGCAGCGCCGGCCGCTCCAGCGAGCCGCCCGAAAACCCGCCATCGTCATAGCGCGCGGGCGAAGCCGCCCAGCCTTCAGAGCGCTGGCTCAACACTTACGCCTCGCACGCCTCCCGCTGCGCGTCCAGCGTATTGAACTCCATCTCCAGCCGCTCGTCCGTGCTTTTTCGCGTGTAGATGGCGCAGGTTTTCGTCCCTTGTTTCATACGGCCATACACGCTTGCTGGAGGCGGGAAGTCCAGTTATTTAAAGATAAAAATTGGCGTTCCTAGCGGGCCGACTTGGAACAGTATGGATCGAAAAGTTAAACCGCAATGAGGTTGGCCGCACGTATGCTTGCAACCAAGGTCGCCATCCGCTTTTGAAGCCCCAGCTGCTCAAGGTTCGCTTCACGCTCTGTCACAAGGTGGGCTAACCGGATTTTGTCTAGCTTCTTCTCCTCGCCGCTTCGGGCGTCCCGGTAGGTGCACATGTCTGCATATGTGTCTGGTTCGGTTATTCGGGCTTTATCACCGAGCCAGTTTTCGCAAACTTCTCTATAAATTTCAGGAGCGATGTAATTTTCGATTTCTTTGCCGTCAGTGATCCAGGCGACCTGTCCGCGGGCCTCAAATTCTTCTGTGATGCGCTTTTTTGTATCGTTTAACCGCTGTCCTTTTTTTCGCCTGTCGCTGTCGATCAGTATCGCCATGTTCTGGTTTAACTTTTGCAGGCTTATAAACTCGTCGATTGTTGCTTCTTCCGCTGTCAGGTGGCTTAGCAGCCGACCGCCATAAAACATGATCGAATAGTGAAGCCCTTCCTGCAGCTCCGGCGCGAACGCCTTTATCCAGTGATTGAGGTAAATGCGGTCTGAAGGACCTTCGACCCAAACGATGAAATTGGACTGGAGGATGTCGCTCGCCTTGTATCCGAGATCGGCGCAGGCAAAAAATTTCTCCTGAGCGCTGACAGCACTTACAACCTGCGAATAGCCATCGACCAGCCTGATGTGGTAAATGGAAGCCGGGGCCGCGTCGAGTATGTGCGCGGAGTGCGTGGCGATGAAATACTGATTATCCGTTTTGTCGTACAGGTACCGGATAAGCTTGCGTTGAAGAGCAGGATGAAGGTGTAACTCCGGTTCTTCGATGCATACAATTTGCTTCGAGAACATCGTGGATTTCGCCGCGATTATAAGGACTTCCTCAATACCGGATCCGAGTGATTCTATCGGCAGCCTTTTCCCATCCATGTTCACAATGACGGTTTTCTTGTCGTGCGGAATTTCCAGCTGAGCGCTCGGGTTGCCGAAAATATCCCGCATGAAGCCGTTGATCAGTTCAAAGCGAGCTTTGTCAGCTTCCTTGCCCATGGGTGGATTTTGAATTTCAAACAATTCCTCGATGAGGTGGATACCGCTATGCTCGGGGATGCCGTTATTGGTTATCCGCCTGTCGGCATGTTTCGCAAGCCCTTGGTGCTGGAACGGCTTAAGAGACCTCGTCGCGGGAATGAGGTCGACAGTCCTGTTCATGTTTGCCGCCGGGTTCAGGCGCTTTATTACTTCGTTGCGCCACATCTCCACGTTTCCGCCGCCTTTACCAGTGCCCGCGCTCCAGACATCTCTCCACCCAGCGTCGGGAGAAGTGGTCCGGGTTGTTTGGACAGGTTGGCGGCTTTGCTTAGGTGGATTCCTGTTGCCGTTTGTCATGCCGCCAGCGCGTAATTTTGTTCTACATT
>RZZM01000069.1 GCA_009929845.1 Spartobacteria bacterium | reverse complement strand
AAAGCCTGGACAACGAGCCTCTGTCCCCGAGGGAATTTTGCGCGCGCACAACCCGTCGAAACGGTGTGCAAACCAGGCGTCAGCCTGCCCGTTCGTTGTTCAGGCTTCAGCCTGCCGCGCACGGCGAGCCACATGCCGAGTCCGCGCACGCAACAGCACAAAAAAACGGCCAAAAACCGTCAAAAACGGCCAAAAATGGCCATTTTTACGATTTTCAGCGCGAAAATGGACGTTTTTTCACTTAAAACGGCCGATTTTTCGGCATTTTCGACGCGAAACATGCGCGGCTCGCCGTGCGCGGCAGGCTAAACCGGACAACGAGCCTCTGTCCCCGAGGGAATTTTGCGCGCGCACAACCCGTCGAAACGGTGTGCAAACCAGGCGTCAGCCTGCCCGTTCGTTGTCCAGTCTTCAGCCTGCCGCGCACGGCGAGCCACATGCCGAGTCCGTGCACGCGCAACAGCACAAAAAAAGCCACAGAAATCGGCAATGGCTACATTTCCCCGGTGTACACGAGGTCCATCATTTTTGCCGCGGCCACTTCGTCCAGGCGGCCCACGGGGGTGGTCACCGGGGCGTCATGCAGTTGCTCGGGATGGGTCGCGGCGGACTCGATAAGGTCGATCATGATTTCCACAAACGCATCCAGTGTGGCCTTGCTCTCCGTTTCGGTCGGCTCGATCATGATGGCCTCCGGGACATTCAGCGGGAAATAGATGGTCGGCGGATGGCAGCCCCGGTCGATCAGTCCCTTAGCCAGGTCCAGGGTATGCAATCCGTGTTTTTTTAGGGGCTCGCCACTGAATACACATTCGTGCATGCAACGGCCTTCGGTAACAGCCGCGAGGTAGGGCCGCAGTTTTTCCTGGAGGTAATTGGCGTTGAGCACGGCCAGGTTGCTCACCTCGCGCAATCCTTCATGTCCCAACAGGAGCAGATAGGCATACGCCCGCAGGATGACGGCGAAATTCCCGTAGAAGGGGGCGATGTAGCCGATGCTTTTGGGTTCGTCATAATTCAACCGAAAGGTTCCGTCCGTACGACGTTCCACGCGTGAAATCGGCAGGTAGGGCCGCAGTTTTTCCGTAACCCCGACCGGTCCGGCGCCCGGTCCGCCCCCGCCGTGCGGGGTGCCGAAGGTTTTATGCAGGTTCAGGTGGCAGACATCAAAGCCCATCGCGCCCGGCTTGCAGCGTCCGAGGATGGCATTAAGGTTGGCGCCATCGTAATACATCAACCCGTCCACCGCGTGGACCGCGTCACAGATTTCGTGAATCCTGGAATTAAAGACGCCGAGGGTATTCGGGCAGGTGAGCATGACCCCGGCGGTTTCTTCATTGAGGGCCTGCTTGAAGGCCGCGATATCCATCATGCCGTCCGGGCCGGAGGGAACCGTGATCACCTCGTAGCCGGCGATATTGGCGCTGGCCGGATTGGTGCCGTGCGCCGAGTCGGGAATGATGATATGCGTTTTTTTGTTTCCTTTGTCACGATGATAGGCGGCCATAATCATGACGCCGGTGAGTTCGCCGTGGGAGCCGGCCATGGGCTGGAGGGTGCATTCCGCCATGCCGGTGATATCGGAAAGCATCCGTTCGGTGTTGAAGAGCACTTCGAGGGCGCCCTGCGTCATCATGTCGCCGCCAAGGAACTGGGGCCAGACCGGGTGGAGATTGGCCAGCCCGGAAAACGTGGTCACCTGTTCGCATGCCCGGGGGTTATACTTCATGGTGCAGGACCCCAACGGATAGAAGTGGGTATCCACCGAAAAGTTCAGGCGCGAGAGGGCGGTATAATGGCGCACGACCTCGCCTTCGGGAAGTTCCGGAAGTTGCGCCGGATGCTCGCGCAGCAGGCGCGGGTCGAGTTCGGGCATTTCATCCATGGTGTCCCGGGGCATCCGGATGGCGCTCAGTCCTTCAATACTTTTTTCGTAGATTAATTTCATGATTAAATCACCTTCCCGATGGCGCCGGCGAGACGGTCGATCTCATCGCGCGTATGTTTTTCAGTAAAGGCCAGGATCAGATGGTTCTCCATGCCTGAATAATAGCGTCCGGCCGGGAACCCGGCGGCAATTTCCTCGTTCAGCAGGCGGCTGACCAGGCCGGAGGCTTCGCAGGGAAGGTGGATGGTGAACTCGTTGAAGAAGGGTTGCGCAAAAGCCGGCGTGACGCCGGGAACTTGCAGTAACTGTTTACGGGCGTACGCCGCGCGCGAGGCGCAGGTCCGCGCGATGTCCACAAAGCCCTGCCGGCCGGCCAGCGCGAGATAGACCGTGGCGCGCAGCGCGCACAAGGCTTCGTTCGTGCAGATGTTGGAGGTGGCCTTTTCGCGACGGATATGCTGTTCGCGCGCCTGGAGGGTGAGCACATAACCGCGTCGGCCCTGTTTGTCCCGCGTGGCGCCCACGATGCGTCCGGGCATCTTGCGGACAAATTTTTTGCGGGTGGCCATGAACCCCAGGTAGGGACCGCCAAAGGAGAGCGGCAGGCCCAGGCTCTGGCCTTCGCCGGTCACCACATCCACCCCCATGGCGCCTGGTGTTTTGAGCAGGCCCAGTGAAATCGGGTACATCGACGCGACGACCATCGCCCCGACATGGTGCGCCATTTCGACGAGGTCCGACAGGTCACTCACGCATCCAAAGAAATTCGGATTCTGCACGAGCACCGCCGCCACATCATCGTTCAGCGCCTCGCGGAAGGCATCCCGGTCCGCAACACCATCACGCAGCGCGATTTCCTCGTATGCGATATTCAGGTTTTGCGTATAGCAGCGCAGCATGGTCCGGTAAATCGGGTTGACCCCCTCGTCCACCAGCACCCGTGAGCGCCGTGTTGAGCGCAGGGCCATCATCATCCCTTCGAAGAGCGCCGTGCCGCCGTCATACAGCGACGCGTTGGCCACCTCCATGTCCGTCAGGCGCGCGATGGCCGTCTGGAATTCATAAATCGCCTGCAAGGTTCCCTGGGCCGCCTCGGGCTGATAGGGTGTGTAGGCCGTAAAAAATTCGCCGCGCGAGGTCAGACTGTCCACCGCTGCGGGGATGAAATGGTCATAAAACCCGGCCCCGCAGAAATTCAGCAGGTGGGTATCGTTTCGTCCCGCCAGATCCCGGATGTGCCGGATCATCTCCATCTCGGTCAGGCCGGACGGCAGGCGGTAATCATCGGTCTGCAGGGCTGCGGGAATACCCTTGAACAGGTCATCAAAATCCTTCGCATCGAGAAAGGAGAGCATCTGCTCCTGTTCCTGCTGCCCAGCCGCAATAAATGTGGAATGCGCCATAATCGGTTGTCCTTTTGCTCTGTATGGTGGCCGCGCACACCCGCACCGTGCGGGGGACAGACACATTGCGCGGCATAGTATATGTGCGCCCGGCAAAGAACAAGAATACAGTTGTGAAAAACCTCCGGGTTGTTGCCATGCAGGTTCCTGCCACGGGGCAAAGAACAAAAAATGTGAATATTTCCATTATTTTTGTTGCACGACCCCAAAAACGTGCGTAAGGTACGCGGCTTGTCGATTAGATGACCCCATCGTCTAGCGGCCTAGGACTCCAGGTTTTCATCCTGGCAACACGGGTTCGAGTCCCGTTGGGGTCGCCATCCTTTTTAATATGTTGACAGTAAACTGATTGCGACTTTGCCCCTTCACAAAAAACAACAAACTACTAACGGTAACCCCTAACGTGTCTTGCATTATCCATGCTGTTTTATGGTGTAAATCCGGGTGATTGGTCGGCGTCCGGTCGGCCCGGTCGGGTCCGGGGTCGGTCTGGTCACTGTCTGGCCCGGTGCGCTCGCTTCCGGCAGGCGTCGCTGCAATACCTTTGCCGTCCTGTGGCCGGCCTGAATGCCTCCAGACAAACGGGACACTTCCGGCTAACCATATCGGCCACCTGATCGGCTTCAACGTGAACCACGCCCCCGACAACATGGCTTTCAATGGCCTTGTGAGACAGCCAACCACGAATCTTTGATTCCGGTATGCTGAACCGTTCCGACGCTTCTTTGACTTTCAAAAGTAACTTGCTCATAGGCCACACTTTCCACGTAGTGGAAAGCTAAGTCAATAAAATAGTAAGCAACGTCGCAAATATATATCTAAAAACAAGGCTAAAAACGGCGCTATTCCTTGCGCGTAGTATGTAACGTCGCATAAAATACACTATGTCTACTTTCTTCATGTGCCTAACCTCCTGTTATATCGCGGGTTATAAATATCCCGCTCCCGGCGGTGGTAACAAGCGTTCCGGTGGCCCCGGTCGGCCTGGTCGGTGGTCAAGGTGGCCCCCCTAGATTCGATCACAACACCGTGAACGGCGTACCCTCCCACCCGTCGCCCGCAACCGGCCCCCCTTTCACCTCAGACCAAAACCAACTGATGAACGGATGATGCAGCCCAGATTCGATGTAGCCGATCGGCGCAATGTCCCCCTCGATTAACTTCATCGCCCGTAGTGCCGGAATCCATTCCTTTACCCACGCACTGATCGACTGGAGTATGACCGGCGGCGTTTGCCGGCGATCGTATTGCTGCGTGCAAAGCCCCATCCAATAATGCAGGAACGCCGCCTGACCGCAAAAGCACAGCCTGTTCCGACCGGTTTGCTGATTGTATCGTTCGACGCCCTGCGGGTAGTAGCATAGCCCCAGCGCCTCAGCCTTGTGGCGTTCGAGTGTTTTGGTGCTTATCTCCAGACAAGCCGCCATTTCTTCCTTCGGGATTGTGGCCCGGAATGTCCTCACATCGTCACACAGCCACGTTAGAGCATGGCCGGCGTCCGACAGCAAACCGCACTCCTCATCATTCATTTTTTTCAGATACGCTCTCGCCGTTGTCATTGGATTATTCTACCTTTCTGTCTGTCTTTCTTTGGTTAAAAAATGGTGGTCACGAAAAATGATGGGGCGCGGCGACCCCTTTTTCACCTTCCGCCCTGAAAGAACCTAAAATCTCCGGGTGTGGTCAACAGCCCGCCCGGCCCGCGTTCATCAATCCTTGGCCCCTTCCCGCGCCATACCCTGCCATTCTCTCCACTATATGCCGCCCTTCCGTAAATGGCCCGCCTGCACAGCGGTCGCGAATCCTGCGCCCACGTCCACACACACCAGCGCCCTCCATGCTCTCGCCACGTCCACACATACCAGCGCCCCGTCGCGCCCACGTCCGCGCCGTTCCTGCGCACTCTCTTCCCGCGCCCGCGCGCCATTTGCCAGTGTCCTGGATTCGTTCGGCGTTGCTGTGTGTTCGTTGCTCTGTGTTCGTTGCTCTGTGTTCGGTCGGCCTGGTCCTGCCTTCCAACCTGCAGACCGTTGCGCCCGGTCGTGGCGGTTGCTGCGTCGCGCCGGATTCCGGCAAACTCCATCCACGTCCATCTTGGAGGTTCCGGTCGGAAAACGGCCCCAGCGGTCTGAACGGCATCCCGGAAGGCCAGCGCAACACCCCTCGCCACGTCCGGCGATTGCGCCCACGTCCGGCACAGGGTCGCCGACAGACCGCGCGCCACGTTCTTTTTATGGTCATCCACTTCAGCACACACCCAGATAAAGCACACACCCCCCCTAGGCGATAGTTTTTCTGCGCGGTGCGGCAGTACACCCCCCCCGGAAAAACTTGTGTTATTCGTGGTCATTCGGTAGCGCCTAACAGATGATTCCTGGGTTGATGTAATGCTGCGTTTGCTCTGTGCGGCCTGGTTCCAGCGTGCGCCTTGCATCCAGTTGCATTGCGGCGCATATCTTGTCCCATTTTTCGACAAGCGCCTTCCCTGATTGCACAGAAAATGGATAAGCCCGCGTTTTGTTAGGTCCGCACAGCCAATCGATCACGCCCCGGATTTCGGACGGGGTTATGCCGTTTGCGAGCAGCTTTTTGATGGGCGTGGTAGTGGCCTTCGTAGTGGTCAACAGCTTTCGGTTCTCTGCCTTGGATATGCTGTCTATCAGATAAGAGGAAACAAGTAATACATCTTCTTTCTTCTTTGTCTTTTCTGTTGTCTCTTCGGTAGCCCCTTCAGCATCCTGAAGGGGTCCCCTACAGTATCCTGAAGGGGTATGCTCAGCATCCTGAAGGGGTTCAGCATCCTGAAGGGGTTCAGTATCCTGAAGGGGTATGTAGGTGTTTCTTTGGCCTGGCCTGTACTCGACTTTGAGCAATCCCGAATCTGACAACTCGTGCAGATACACCCGACACTGCCCGGACTTCAAACCTACATCTTGCGCCAAGGTTGAAACCTTCGGAAATGCCCGGCCATCTTTTCCGGCATAGCGGCTTATCCGCGCCCACAGCATCTTAGCGCCACCTGACAACCCGGCCCGACTCATCAGCCAGTCCGGCAGCATTGTGAATGTCGTTTCCGATTTCATGCCCGCGCCCTCCATTCGCGAAGCGCCCGCGCCCGGATGGACTCGCCCGCCCAGACCAACCACTCCCCCGCCCGGACAAGCCCCTCGCCAAGGCGCACACGCAACGGTTTTAAAATAGACATATTTTGAGGTTGACTATCCAGCGCCCGGCGGTAAGATCTCCATGCTTCTTTGTTACCCCCTGCGCCCGGCAAGGCCTGGGGTTTTATGTTTGCGGCGGTCATAGCTTAAGCCTCCGTTCCGGTGGGTTCAACGTGCCGCTCGATGTATTCCACTACGGACGGCAACCACACCAATCTAACGCCCGTAAGATTCCCCGGTTTGCGAATGTTGGCGGTCTTGATTTTTCCTTCTTTAATCAGAGTGTAAAAGTGCGCCCGACTTAATCCGGTGTGCGGACAAGTGCCCCGGACCGGTAGCCTGATCCATCGCTCAGGGGAAACGCCCGTTGCCATCATCTGTTCAAGGTCTTGTGTCGCTTTCATCTCTGTCATCCTGTTTCAATCAGCAGCGAATTCTGCTCAATTGTTGGATGACATCATGAATGGTTTACCTGTGACGCAACTTGTGACAAAAAGGGTGGCAAGTTGTGATTCTTGCAATTATTCAAGAAAATCTACATCGGGGCGCAAAACCCAATATCCGCGCCTTCCCTTTACCTGCTTGAACAAAGCATCCTTGGCATTTGATCTGCTTTTGAACACCTGAAAAAGCGTATCAGAATCTATTTCACAATCCCCGGCAACGTCCCGAAAATATAACTCGCAATGTGTACCCTTTAGGGCTCCATGCTTGTGCATACTCGCGTGATATGCCCCAATCACCGACATTTGATTGTGTGTGAGAGGTTCCCGGATACCCGACCGGAAAGTTATCGACGAATCATTGAAATTAACGGTGGTTTGCTGTTCTGGTTTGTCGCCATTTTTCGTATGAATGTTTTCCCCCGGCCGTTCGCGCACTTCCGCATAACAGCGGGTGCCGTCTCTGTAGGAGAGCTGCCAGTTGTACGGATGCAGACAGTCAAGGTTTTCATCATGCACAATCGCAACCGGTATTTCTCCCATTTGAAAGCGGTCGTCTACTTGCAGCGGTCGCACCGTGACAACGCGGGTTTTGAACGTCAACTCGATTCGCTGAATGGTTGTCGGGACGTGTTCGCCCGGCTCTTTTCTGCCGTGCCATACCGGCTCGATCAGGTCCGTGAATTGATACTTTTCCAGCTCCAAATTTTTGCCGTTGTAGTTGATTTTCATGGCGTGCCCTTTGTGATGTCTGGCAGTCTGTCGCCTGCTTCTTTTTTGGACTCAAAAGAAATATGCGTATATCCGTCACTGATTCGCTGCGACTTGTGGCCAATATATGCTTTTGTCTGTGCGTCCGTTGCCCCGGAGTTCTTCAGGTCGCTGGTGGCCAAATGCCTTAAACAGTGAAAACTTCTCTCGCTTTGCGTGCGCCTTGCATCCCGGCCTTTTTTCTGGCTTTGGTGCGATATGGTGCCCTTCCGGGTGGTCTTTTTCGGCGCAATGATTCCGGCCCTTACGAGTATGTTTTTGAAGTCTTTGGAGAGGACGGAAACCCCGCCTTTTGCGTGACGTGCAGCAGCTTCGGGGAATACGTAAGTGCGCGCATCTGTCGAGGCTCTGTCCATTAGATATTCAAACAAAACATTATGTAGAGGAATGGTGTTCTTGTCGCCGGTTTTTTGCGGTTTGAATTCAATAGACTTCTTGAGTAAATCAACTCCGCTCCACTTTATCAGTGCAATGTCAGAAAGCCTTTGCCCCGTGTAGTACCCGAACAATATAATACCGCGCCACTCTGTATTTCCAGCGGCAACCAATACCCGGTTAAGTTCATCGGGGGTGAATGCGTCGCGCTCGTGACTGTCATCGGCGGCGTCAAGGTCCACTTGCTTGAAAATTTGAGATGCTGCAATCTGTTGATTAACAGCCCTGGTCCATGCTGCACTCAGAATTTTCATGGCCTTGTTCGCGGTATTGATCGTAACGCGCTTTCTGTAGTCATCATAAAAAGACTGGGCGTCAATGCTTGAAATGTCATCTGTCCGGTGTTCCGCTTTGTCCCCTAAATGCTGGAGGAACCGCTTCACAATGCGACGGTATTCAAGTAAAGAACTTTCCGACAGTGTCAGCTCTTTACTTGTCAGCCAGTCATTCAGATAGTCTGAAACGGGGTCGTTTGGAAATTTGTCTCCATTGGCGATTTCAAATAAATCCGTAATCACCTTCCGGGTGCGCTTTACGGTTAGTCGCTTCTCTCTGGCCAGCCTGGACGCATCTTCAAATTTGAGAGCAATCCGCATTGCTTCGGCCCGGTCGCTGGTTCCGGTGGTCCTTTGGGTCCGGGTCCCGTCTGGCAGGTAGTATGCCGCCTGCCAGTTTTTTGTTCCTTCGCGCCTGTGTATTGATGCCATTTTTTTACACCTTTCAGTATTGACTAAAACTGACTACTAACGGTAACCCCTAACGTGTCATGCCGTCAAGGGCGTTTTTATGTGATTATTTCCTAGGAAAAACGCATATTTCTGTATGTTACTAGAAACACGGGTTCGAGTCCCGTTGGGGTCGCCAATTCATAAATAGTTGGCTGTCAAAAGCTGCCGACAATCACGGCCTGCCCGAGGGCGATGCCTCCGTCATTGGGCGGCACGTTTTGATGGCAGAAGACGCGCAATCCGGCTTTTTTCAGCCGGGTGGAGAGCAGCACGGTCAGTATCCGGTTCATGAAAACCCCCCCGCTCAAAACCACATCCCTGACGGGTGTGCGGGCCAGGGCGTATTCGATCATACGCAGTGCGGCGGTTGCCACCGTCTGGTGAAAACGCCATGCCAACGCGGCGCGATCCGATGCGCGCGGAATGGTGTCCGCGTACGAGGCAAAGAGTGGCGACCAGTCGATATGCAGCATGTCATTTTTTTCATACATATCGAACGGCAACGTGGCGCGTTTACGCTTATCCGGACAGGTTTCGGCGCAGGCTTCGAGCCGGATGGCCGCCTGCCCCTCATAGGTTATATCCGGTGGCGCCAGCCCCAGCAAAACGGAAAAGGCGTCAAAAAGCCGTCCGGCGGCATGGGTCAAGGGGGCGTGGAGCCGCTTTTGAACCTGAATTTGCCAAACTTCTATTTCTTCGTGGGTGACCTGCAATTGTTCGCGCCACCCTTCGGAAATATCAAGCCCCGTCTCCAGGAAGCGTGCCGCCAGTTGGCGCGCCGGGCGCAACACGGATGCGTCGCCTCCCGGCAGCGCCGAGGGCGCAAAGGTGGCCAGGCGTTTGTAGCCGGAACGGTTCACCGCCAGCAATTCCGCGCCCCAGATGTGTCCGTCGGTTCCCAGTCCCGTGCCATCGAACACCAGGGCCAGGCTCTCGGTGAGTCCGTGCTCCGCCATGCAGGACACCGCGTGCGCGTGATGGTGCTGTACGGGGAACACAGGAATCCCCCTGGCTTCAGCGCATTCACGGCCCAGGCGAACGGAATGCATGTCCGGGTGCAGGTCAACGGCCACACATTGAGGTTGGATATTCAAAAATTCGGGAAAACTTGCAGTCACCTGCCGAAGGGAATCGACGGCTTCCGGGGTTTCCAGGTCGCCGATATGCGGGGAGAGCATTACCCGCTCGCCGGAGGCCAGGGCGATGGCGCTTTTCAATTCAGCCCCCATGGCCAGCACCGCACGTGCGAGCGGATGGGCCAGCTCAATCGGTTCCGGCGCATACCCCCGGGCACGACGCCAAACCTGTGGCTGTCGGCCCTGCATAGCGCAGACCGAGTCGTCATTGCGCAGGTTGATTTCGCGGTCGTGCATGAGCAGGGCATCAGCAATGCCCGCGAGGCGTTCACGCGCTTCCTGATTGTGAATGCAAATCGGTTCAGAACGTTTGTTGGCGCTGGTCATGATCAGCAGTTCAAAGGCGGGGGTCCGGTCTCCGATAAGCGGCGTAAGCAACAGGTGATGCAGCGGGGAAGTGGGCAGCATGATCCCGATGGTTTTGGTATCGGGGGCCATCAGGTCGGCCGGCAAGGCCCGGGCCGCGGCAGGCGTGTCGCGCAACGGCAGGATGACAATCGGGGCCCGGGGCGAAGTGAGCAGGGCCCGGGCGGACGCGGGCACCTCGCAATACCGTTGAATCACACTCATGGAGGCCGCCATTACGGCAAAGGGTTTGTGCGGACGGTGTTTGCGTTCGCGCAGGGTGCGCAGGGCCTGCCGGTCAAAGGCGTTGGCCGCCAGCAGGTATCCGCCAATGCCTCGCACCGCCAGGATGCGCCCCGCGTCCAGCATTTGCCTCGCGGTTTCCAGGCCCTCGGTGTCTATCAGCATGCCCTCGGTGTCTTCCAGCCAGATGTGCGGTCCGCATCGCGGACAGGCGATGCTTTCCGCATGGAAACGCCGGTCGGAGGGATCGCTGTATTCCGCGCGGCATTCGTCACACAACAAAAAACGGGCCAGCGTGGTGCGTTCCCGGTCGTAGGGCATCGCATTCACCACGGTGTAGCGCGGCCCGCAATCGGTACAGGTGGTGAAGGGATAGCCATAGCGCCGGTTTTTGGGATCGAAGACCTCTTTTGCACAGTGTGCGCACACCGCCAGGTCCGCCGGAATCACCACCTGTGATTCCCCCTCGCTTCTGCTCGCAATAATGGAAAAAACCGGCGACACGTCGTCGGGCGCAATCTCCTCACGGCTGATAATGCGCAATATTTGAATGCGCGCCTGCGCGGGCAGAATGCGGGGTATGGATGCTAAAAAGTGGGCTACATCCGGGTCCGGTCCCTCCAGGACAATGCGCACCGTACCCATGCGGTTGCAGACGGAACCGCCCAGGTCGGCGCGGGTCGCTTCGCGGCAGATCGCCGGACGAAACCCGACGCCCTGGACAATCCCGGAAACTTCGATGACCTGGCGTATGAAGGACATACGGCTATTTCTGTTCGATGCGATACAGGATCAGGTTCACAATGCGATCGGGCAGGCGCAAGGACGTGCGTCCCTTGCTCTGGCCGAGTTCGAAATACCCCTGGGGATCATGGGTCACAAGTTCGGAGTCAATGACGACAATCTGACCTTCTTTCTGCACCCGATGGCCGATGCGCCACTTCGCGTGCCCCTTGCCCTTCTTTTCGATGAAGTTGTATATGCTCCAATTGTCCTGGTAGAGATAGTGGTCAAACCAGAGCTTGTCATCCGGCGCGTCGCCGCACAATTGTACCCCCACGATCCGGTCGCTGCTGTCGGTGATAAGCAGCATGCGGTTGAAGCCGTTTCCGAAATCGCCGTTCAGGGTGTAATAGAAGAAACTCTTGTCGGGGAATCCGGGACAGTCGACCAGGCGCCGTGAAGAAGCGCGCCCGCCTATCAACTCAAGCGCTTTTTTCAGGGGCATCAGGTAGGTGATGTCGCCACGGATATGGATGGAAGGGGCCGCCTCAAGGGATCGTTCGGGAATCCCGTTGTTTTTAAGCACTTCATGCAAATCATCCAGCGCCTTGCTTTTGGGCAACGCCCCCATATTCCAGGTGGGGGACAGCTTCAGGTTGCGGTACTCCGGTTCCTGCGGCGGTTGCGCCTTTGGGGAGCGTGAACTTCTGCTGGAGGGTTTTCGGGTGTCGGTATTGATGAGCATGGATTGTCGGCAGTCCGAGATCAGGTGATAGCAGCGGTTGATGTAGTCATCGATATCCACCCCTTCGGGGGCCCGGCGCTTGCACGACTCAAAGGCCTCGATCGCTGTTCGGCACTTCTGCTCGACCGAGCGCAGGATCGCCGGATTTTCCTTGGTCTGCTGATATTCCTGATAGGTGGCCAGGGCCTCGTTAAACGCCTTGGCGCCCGCCAGGAAACGGGGGTCTTTCCAGGTGATGACCGGTTTCTCCTGTGTCGGGGCGGGCGGTTGCGGCTTTGGCGCCTGGACGGTTGGTTCACGCGCGGGAGAATGCTGCCGCGCGGGCGCCCTGGCGGGTTCCGGCGTCGGCTGTTTTGTTATCACGGATGCGCCCGGTGGCAGATCGGCCCTGGTGATGGTTGTGGTCGGCTGCGCGTCCTCCGCCTGCTGCCGTTGCAGGATATAGGTCATCACCCCATAGCCGCCACCCAGGAGAACCGCCAGGGAAATGATATTCAACAGCAGGGCCTTTACCGGGGATTTCTTCCGCTTGCCCGGCTGCACGCGCAGTTGCTCGACAGCGTCCTTGGGCAGGACGATTTTCTGTTTCTGTTTGACTTCCGGCTTTTGTTCCTCTTTGAGCTGAATGGCGATATGCTGGGTGTTGGCCTTTTGCTTCGGCGTCAGTTCGAGATTCCGGCGGTCCCCGCGCAGCACGGTACTTTTGCCCGCGTCGGGGAACGGGCGGGCGGGCATGCCGCCGCGCGCGACCATTTCAACATCTTCCAGCACCTCGTCCCAGTTGCGGTAGCGCAGGGTGCGGTCCTTGACCAGCATTTTTTCCAGGAGCCAGCCGGCTTCCTGCGAAAGGGTGGGATTCAGCTCCAGGGGTTCCGGCAGGTAACTGTAGAGCTGTTTCTTGAGGATATCCTGCCAGGGGATTTCGATAAAGGGAATATGACCGGTCAGGGTATGGTAGAGCGTGGCGCCCAGCGAATAAATGTCGGTACGGCAGTCGAGGTCTTTTTCATTGCGGGCCTGTTCGGGCGAGGTGTAATTGGGCGTGCCCAGGACGTCGTCCGATTCGATATTGAACACCAGGGGACTGGCGATGCGGGCCAGTCCCAGGTCGGCCACCTTGACGGTCCCGTCCCGCTCGATCATGATATTCCCCGGCTTCACGTCACAGTGAATGAGCTTTTCCTTATCCCAGGCATACTTCAGCGCGAGAATGACGCCCTCGGTCATGGCCAATGCGTGCTTTTCGGCCAGCCGTTTCTTTTGTTCAAGCAGCTCGGCCAAGGTCACGCCGGGCACATATTCCATCACATAATAGGCCTGGCCCCCGTGTTCGCCCGCATCATAGACCTGGACAATCCCCGGATGGCGAAGCCGCGCCGCCGCCTGCGCTTCAAAGTGAAAACGCTCCTGCGCTTCCCCGTCCCGCACCAGGTTCCTGTTCAGGACCTTGATCGCCACAATACGGTCCAGGGATAATTGCCGCGCCGTCCAGACCACAGCCATTCCGCCTTTGCCGGCCTTTTCGAGAATCTCGTAACCCGGCAAACTAAATTTTTCCTCCAGTGCCATATCACCTCTATCGCGCTGTTATCTTTCGCTGATCATCGGTATTTACTACCATGGATATCCGCCGGGTGAAACTCTTTTCCTCGTTTTTAATATCCCTTTTCCTGATTCCTCCAGTAAATGATTGATTTTGCTTTTCCCCTGAGGCATGAATACCCGGCAACGGAATCAGGTAAAGAAGGCATGACAGAACAAACACAAACAGACAAACCGCGGGTGCGCCGGTGGATGCTTGTCGCCCTAAGCGGCTTATTACTGGCGGGGCTCCTGCGTGTGATGGTTCCGGTATGGCAGGGCCATACCGGGATGGTGTGGGGCGATTCCTATACCTATGCCTGCTTTGCCCGCCTGCTGGCGCGCGGACATTTTTATTTTGACGGCCCGGCCGGCGAGGCCTTTGCCGTGGTGGCCGAACAGGGGCGCGATGTCCGCAGTCCGGTCTGGAACTCCAATATCCTGCCCAACGGACGCACGGTCTATACGGTTGCCATGGGCTATCCGCTCTTTCTTTCCGGGATGCTTCGGCTCGGGGGAACGTGGCTGCTGATTCACGCCAACCTGATCCTGCTGACCCTCATGCTGCTGCTGGCCGGACTGGTGGTTTGGGAGGGGCTGGGCCGCTCCCGGCGCGCGTTCATCGTCGCGGCGGCCACCATGCTGCTCATCCCGCGCCTGAGCGCCACGACATTCACGCAGTTCTCCTACCTGTGGCGCGAACCGCTGTTCTTCTCCTGCATCCTGCTGGGATGTTACGCCTTCCTGCGTTTTGTGCGAAGCGCGCACAGCCGATGGCTATTCCTCATGGCCTTTGTCATGGGCTATGCCTGCGCCGTGAAGGAAGCCAACATCATCTACGTCCCGTGGATGGGCCTGCTGACACTCTGCTCCGGCGCCTTCTGGCGACGGACCGATAAAGTCAGGATTATCCTTGTATGCGCGATTTGTTTTTTTGCGGGCGTGGCGCCGCTGCTCATCCAAAATACAATTTCAACGGGCAATCCGCTCCTCAGCGCACAGACCATACGGGAGACAGACCCGGAGGTCACCAGCCGGGGCATGGGGCTGTCGGCGGCCAATACCTCGACAACCCTGCGCAATTATATCGATATCTATTCGCGCAAATCCTGGTTCGCCTGGCCCTGGCTACTGTTGGCGGCCGCCGGCGTCGTCCTTACCGCGCGCTACCCCGTCGGACGGCTCCTGCTGGGACTCGGCCTGGCCCATATTCTGCTGTATTGCCAATGGGGAAACGCCGAGCAGCGCCACATGTACTGGACGAATATCCCGTACGCCTTTTTTGTGAGTTACGCGGTTCTCTTTGCGTGCGAAAAATTGTGCGCGGTCCTGACCCGGCGGGAATACATCCGCCTGGGCGTGCCGACGCTTGTTCTCGCGGCGCTTGTTGTTATGCCGGTGCCGTGGAAGGTAGATAAAGAGGCCCAGGCAGAACGGATTCGTTACAGCGACGCCCATCGGATGGCCGTTGAGATCGAGAAGCAGGTTTCGCCTGACGGCCTCCTGCTGGTCAACCGGGTGGTGCGCGACATCCTGGGCGCCTACAGCCGGCTGCATGTCATTCGTCTGCACGGCCTGCTGGCCCTGCGCGAGGACGGCGACACCTGCGCGGTGCTGGAAGAAATGCTCAATAAGGGCGTCCCCATTTATTTCCTGGACAATACCGATAAAGACCCGCACCACAACGGGATTGTCGATTGGGCCTTCGTGGACTACGAGAACCTGCAATCCCGTTTCGACCTGCGGCCACTGCTTTCATTTGACCGTAAAGAGTACCGGCTCACCCGCCTGATTGATGAGCCGGAATTGACATTGTACGCGGTTGCGCCCTGGCAGTTGTCCGCGGGTGAAAAGGTGTGTCCGGTCCCCGACGAGGGCGCGGCCTACCTGTTTGTGCACCAGAAGGCCCTGGCAGGCAGTATGCGGCTTGATGTGAACGATGTTTCCCTGGAATTGCCCCCCGACGGCTTCTACTATGTGCCGGTCTATGAAAGACCGTTATCGAATGAAGCGGCCATCACCTGGCGCGCCGTAAACGGACCCGTCCCGGAAATGAACGACCTTCGGTTCGTAGGATGGAATGATGCGATCCGCCTCAATCTCGGGGCGGACGCCGTGCCGGGCGACGCCCCCTATTTCCCGAACGGTATCATTAAGCAGTATGAAGAAAACAACCGGCGATTTGACGAAAATACCGTTTTTACCCTGCCTGTCCGTCAGCGGAACGACCTGTTCACCGTGGTCGGCCTGGCGGTAAAAGCAAGACCAGGCCGTGATATTGAAGTGCGCCTGGCGGGTGAAGAACAGCCATTGTTTGTGATTCCAAACCTGAAAAACCAGTCGGCCTGGTTCCCGCTGTTTTTTGACGACAAGCCGATGCCCTGGGCTGGCGATGTGGATGTGCAATTCCGTTGCCGTGAGGAACCTGTTTTTGGGTTTACAGAGGTCCTGGCCTATACCGCGCGTACAAAGCTTGATTATGCGCCGCCTGCAACGGCGTGCGGGTTTGCGTTGGAAGGCAAGCTGGCGATCACGGACCCGGCCTATACCAATGTCATGTGGTCGCTGGCGATAAACGGACAGGAAGTGGCGCATGGGTACTGTGGTCCGAACCCGTTTATGGAACGGTTTTCCATAAGCCGGACTATCGCGCCGGGTTCGCCCGCATATACGTTTGACTGGAAGAACGTGGGCCTCATGGACCCGGTCTTCATTGTCGCCGAACCAGAGTTCTCCCTGGCGCTGGATCGGCCGGAAAAATGTTTCATCCGGGACGGCGCCTTTGACCGCGAACGCGATGAGCACGGAGATATGTTTGCCTGGACGCATGAGACCATGACCGTGGGGGTCCCTGTTATTCCGGGACGTGTCGCTTACTCCCTTCAGCTTGATGCCTTCGATGGGCATCCTGAAGCCGCACGCCATGTAACCCTGTCGTTTGCCGGGCAAACGGTCTCGCTGCCTCTGACGCCGGAACGTTCCACGCAAAGCGCGGTATTTGAAGCCGACTTTTCT
Organism: Spartobacteria bacterium; assembly: GCA_009929845.1. Classification (GTDB taxonomy): domain Bacteria; phylum Verrucomicrobiota; class Kiritimatiellia; order RZYC01; family RZYC01; genus RZZM01. The sequence goes on along the minus strand of RZZM01000069.1, from coordinate 615 downwards.
TCCAGGGGGCTACAGCCGCTTTCCTTTACTGTCGCCACCTGGTCCCCGGCGGAGTTGCTGGGTTCCGGTGATGACCGCAAGTTGGGATTCCGTTTCTACGGGTTGGAATGGCGTCCGGCCTCCCCGTCCCTGTTCATAAACGCACTCTCTCCATCGCCAATCTATGCGGAGCAACGCCTCCGGCGGAATGGGCGAGTTAAAGAGCGCGATTAGGATCGGCGCAGGACACGCCTCGGCCGTATGTTGTTCAGGCTTTAGCCTGCCGTTCGTTGTTCAGGCTTTAGCCTGCCGTTCGTTGTTCAGGCTTTAGCCTGCCGTTCGTTGTTCAGGCTTTAGCCTGCCGTTCGTTGTCCAGGCTTTAGCCTGCCGTTCGTTGTTCAGGCTTTAGCCTGCCGTTCGTTGTCCAGGCTTTAGCCTGCCGCGCACGGCGAGCCACATGCCGAGCTCGCGCGCGCGCAACAGCGCAAAATACGTCAAAAATGCCCAAAAAAGGCTATTTTTACGGTTTTTGGCTCAAAACGGACATTCTTTTTAAAATTCGTAGCATCTTCTTGACATGCAGTATGATATGGAAGATTTTCCTTTAAAAACGTAGCCAGTAATATATTCCATAAT
>RZZM01000425.1 GCA_009929845.1 Spartobacteria bacterium | reverse complement strand
CTGTCGCCCGCCCACAACGCGGCATTGTCCATGAAGAAGCTCGAGGACGTTCCCGCGTTGTCATTGGTTCCACCGGAAAATATTACCACAGCACGGAGATACGTGGCGACCGGGGAAACACCGCTGATGGTGTGTGTCTGCCAGGCTTCGGGCAGGCTGTTGCAGTCAATCACGTTGGTCACCGCGCTGACGATAGTGTAGGTCCCGTCCAGGAACTCGATCTTCTGATGCATCAGGGAGGCCCAGAAGTTGGTCTCCTTGAAGCCGCGAATGGTAAAGGTATAGGTTTCGCCGTCGACCGGGCTGTCCAGCTCCTGGAAGAATCCACCCTCATGCGGCGGGGAATCGCCATCGGCCCAGGCGCGGAAGAAGGCGCCGCCCGAGCCGGACTCCGCCGCCCAGGACTGGACCCCCAAGTCATCCCAGTAATCCCATCCGTCCCAATTGCTCTCGAAGCCTTCGTTGGTGAGCAGGTTGACCCCGCGGCTGGCCGCGAGGTCGCCGTCGGTCACGGTGAACACAGCGTTGGTGCCCGAACCGGTCGCCGTCACATTGGAACTGCCGATCTGTACGGCCATAGGTGTATCCACGATGGGCCCCAGGGACACATCATCAAACTGCAGCGCGCCCTGGTCGTTCATGCCCCAGGCGCCCGCTTCCCATTGCGCGAAGGCGCATCCGACCGGCGCAGTGGCTTGCAACGACACATAGGTCCATTCTTCGCCCGGATGGGCGAAGTAGTTGGTCTCGCCACTGATCCGGTTGGTGTCTGTGTCGAAGAACTGGATACTGATGCGTTGGCCGTCGGTGGTCAGGATATCGTCCGCATAGAACCAGCCACCCGCCTGCCAGACGGTCCCCGGCGCATAGACATTGGTCACCATCTGGAACCATCCGCCGGAATCGTCGACATGCGCGCCCCACTGTCCCGGAACCGTCGCCTCCCAGGACCCGTTGCGCGCGCGCCAGTCCTTGCGCAGGTGGTTGTTCCAGATGCCGCCGAATTGATCGGGGACATTCCATTCCCAGTGATAGGCGTTATCCGCGTCGGAACCCTCGGTTTCAAAACTGGCGTTGCGCAGCAGGTTGATCGCCACGCTGGCGCCGACCAGCGGCGCATTGGTGTCGTCGTCCACCACAGACATCGGCACGTTGTTGGTGACCGTCAGCGAGTCATTCGCCCGGTCGTGGTCATAATCGACTACGGTGACCGACACCGTGTGAACGCCCAGCATTATATTGTCGTAGGTAAACAGCCCGCTTACGGAATCCGACAGCGGCTCGGTCGAAGCCCGGGCGTCGCCATCCGCGGCCGGTTTCTGGTCGAAGGTCGACCCTGAGGCCAGCTCGGTGCCGTCCGGCTGATAGATGCTGTAGACCGGCTGATTGGCGCCGGTGGCATACACCCCGCTGTAGGTATCCTGCACATTGCCGGTGATGCTCAAACTGGCAGCCGCCAGCTCCCCGTCGGAGATCGGGCCGACATGGCTGCCCAGGTAATCGTAGGTCGCGCTGTAGTAGGTCCAGTCATTGGATACCCACGTGGTGGAGGGATTCAGGATATCCAGGTCGCGGACCGCGGTCACCTCGTTGCCCCAGACGTCGGCGTTGCCGACAACGCCCAGGACATCAACAGTTGTTGGACCATGCATCAGAACGATTGCGTCATTCCCGTCGTAGGAGAGCACCGCCGTCGCATTCGGGGTACCGCTCCATCCGCCGGAAGCGGATGAATGGGCGATCACATAACAACCGCCCGGCGCCAGGGTACCCGACAGCTTATTTGACCAGCCAACCGTGGTATTCCCATTATTAAACATCAACAAATAGTAGTTGCTCATGATAGCGGTTTCGGTTGTCCCATTATAAATCTCAAGGTATTTGTTATTGCCAGATGAAACCTCGATATACTCGGAGAACATCACCTCCGCCGCGCCACTGCCGTTGGTGCCCGAACCGATACGCACGCCGGTGAGGGCGGGGGGGCTTGTGTCGTCATCGACGACGGTAAACGGAATATTGGATACAACCATCCGGGAATCGCCGGCCCAGCCATCGTTATCATAGTCCACGGCCGTCACGCGCACCGTCCAGACCCCCAGCGCGTTATCCGCATAGGCGACCGGTATGTTCTCGATGCCGATCGGCGCAGGCGTTGCCACGGTGCCTTCGCCGTCGATGATCGTCTCGCTGTCCATGGCAGCGTCCGCCGTGATTTCGGCGGTGGGACTGAACAACGCATACAGCGGCTCATTCGCGCCGCCGGTGCCATAGACACCGCTGGCATCCGCAACCAGACCAGTAATCGAGAAAGTGGCATTCGTCACGTCCCCATCCGTGGGCGAGGTTTTCCCGAAGAAGCGCATGGAATTAAACAAGGCGTCCTGGTTGTCGTCGTCCTGCACATAGAGGTACCCCACCCGCTCGCTATAGATCGCGGTATGGTCGTCCGCCCGGTCGTTATCCGAGTCCGGCATGGTCACCCAGACCGCGTTGGACTGGGCGGACATGACGAGATTGGAAATAACCGGGTCGGTAAAGACGGTGCCATCGTCGAAGGTGAACACATTGGTCCGCACCACCCCGGCGGCGTCGGGCGAGCTTTCCGCCGCGTCGAAGGCGCTCATTTGGCCCGAGAAGCCGTTCTCGATGGAGAAGCTCATATACTCGTTGGTATCCGCGCCCAGTTGGGACGCCGATATGCCGCTGTAGGCATCGCGGCCGCCGAACACGAACTGGAGGGTCTGCCCGCCGCTGAGGTTGGCGACATAGCCGTCCGTAACACGGTAGACCACGTTCGAGGCATCGGAGGCGCGATCAGAAACAATCGTTCCGTTGGTAGCCACAAGCATATACTTGCTGCCGGCCCCGGCGCCCCAGGTGGCTTCGGCATTGTCAAGGGTGCGGGTAATGGGCGCGACCACGTCATCATCCGTCACCCGGTACATGCCGAACTGCCGGTTGGTCAGGCCCCACAGGTTGTCGCCATCGCGGTCATTATCGGCGTCGATCACATTGGCCAGGACCGGGTGGTTACTGCTGCCGTCGGCGTACATATCGGTGATCGTATCATAGCCGAAAGCCGTGACCCAGGTCCAGAGACTGGTCGCGCTGGAGACCGTAGTATCGGAAGAACTGGCCGAGGCATTATAGTTGGTCACATTGTTGGTGGTTACTCCGTCGATGGTGACATTCATATTAGTGCTGGCGCTGTTCAGTCCGCGGTTCAGCCCGCTGCGGTCCCAGGCATTGAAGCTGAAGGTAATGGGAGCGGAGTCCGCGTTGGCCAACTCGCCGTCCAGGATTTCAAAGACGGTATTGGTGTCGGTTCCTTCGAGTACCGCCACCGCCGTACCATCAACCATCACCTGCAGCGGAGTCGCGCTGTTGGTCGGTCCGATGGCGTCATCGTCCTCGACGCGGATGTAACCGAAGAACTGCGTCACGCTCAACTGGTCGTTGGGCAGATCGAAGTCCGCATCGCGCAGCGCGGCCCAAACCGCATTGGTGTCCCGGTCGATCATCTCCTGAATGGTAGCCCCGGAGATGACATTGGTAACCACCCAGACGTTCGTCGCGCCCGCGGCGGTCGTATCCACCGTACTGTCATCCGACAGGAAATCTTCGATGTTATTGGTAAGCAACAGGTCCACATCAATATACATATTGGTGGCGACGGTGCCTGCCGACGCGCGTTGCAAGCCGCTGTTGTCGTATTCGCCCGTATCATAGGCATGCAGCACCAGGCGCAAGGGATTTCCGACATCGACAGAGGCGATCGCGCCGTCGGTAACCACATGG
>RZZM01000424.1 GCA_009929845.1 Spartobacteria bacterium | reverse complement strand
TTTTTCGGCATTTTGGCGCTTAACATGCGCGGCTCGCCGTGCGCGGCAGGCTAAAGCCTGAACAACGAACGGGCAGGCTGCCGCCTGTACAACAAACCTCTTCCACCGCTTACAACCGATTGAGTGTCCGTTTTATTTTTTCAGGCTCGGTACTCTGCGTACTGTTCAGCGTTTTGTTCGCTGTCATCTGTATTGCTCAAAGAACTCGTCATCTATCTCGAAATCCTTCTTGGGGCGAAGCCCCAACGACAGTGATTCAAACATGTCGACGAGTTTCTCCGCGTCGACCAGTTCGATGGGGGTGGCCCCATCGCGAAGTGCCTCGCGCCTCGCGTCGGTGGTGAATATGCCGGTGGTCAGGACGATGCCCTTGTCCGCTCGCCCCTGGAGTGCACCACGAAAATCACGAATGGTCGAGACGGGTACGGCGCCTTGATATCGTTTGCATTGAAACAGGACTTTGAAGGAAACGAGTGGATTGATCTGTAGAATCCCGTGTCCGTCGATTCCTCCGTCACCGGATTTTCCGGTGACAGTGACTTGCTGGAATCCGGACTCTCGCAGGAGGCGTTGACAGATGCGCTCAAAACCATCGGGAGTGAGCTTGCGAAGAGTGTTCAGTAAAGCTGATCGGTAATCTTCATCGGTGTCGACGGAGTCGACATCGGTGTCATCTTCTGAAACCTGTTCCTCTTCCTTCTTCTTTTGTGTGGCCTTTGAAAAAAGTTTCGCCAACTCCCGAAACATGGCAACAACGGCGCCATGGTCGAGATGCGATTCCTCACCTTTATCCGTCAAGCCCCACACACCACGTTGAGATGAGCTAAGATAGCCTGCTTTGACGAGGTAGAATCGAGCCCATGCAACTTGATTACGGACTTTGGATCCACCGTTCTGATTCGTGGCTTCTTGTTCGGCCTCGGTGACACCGAGCCGCTCAAGAACCAGATCGGTAACTTCCGCTGGGCGGCCAGAGCCACCCAGGTTGCGCAGGACGTCGATTATGGGTATGCAGTAGCGCAGGAACTCTGGTCCACGAGATTTGGCCATGATTTCTCCTTATCTTTTCTCAACGTCGCAAATCAGCGGCGCCTTAGCCGTACGCTGCATTTGTCTGTTGGGTGCCCTCTATCGTGTTGCGATTTCCAGGGTGTCATGCACCCATACATTCAAGCTCTTGTGTTCCTTGCGAGCATGAATCGCAACAGCCTTGTGAAGTTCGGGCTCAACACGGACCATGAACTTGCCTGAGTACGGTTTTTCCGGCGATTCGCCGCGCTCAGCACAAAAATCAAGGTAATCATCCACTGAATCCCGGAACGCTTTGCGCAGCTTCGTGACGGTTGTTCCCTGAAAGGTCACCACATCACGAAGATTAATGACTTCGCCGTGGAAAAGGTTGGCTTCGTCGTCGAAGACAACATTCCCTATATAGCCTTTGTACTCCATCATGATATCACCTCAGCTTCCTTTAGAAACCTCCGCATCGAACTGACAGCTCCTTTGTCTGTCACTCTCTCGGGATGGGGGCGGTGAAATACCGCCCTGACGCCGTTCAGGTAAATGCGGACGCGTGAGCCACGCCCCTCGGATATCTCCCCGCCGAGCGCAACGATGAGTCGCTCAACATCCTTCCAGGGGATATCCGACCTCTCCGTCTTCTCAATTATCCTTTTGAGTGTTCGCTGGTGCTTTCGGTTCATTCTGTCAATATAGTATCACCATGTGATATCATGTCAAGCATCCGGTTCCTTATCTCGCACCCAAATATGAGCAAAATCACTGGCAATAGTGGAGCGACAGTGGAACTATTGTACAGTGTTTTTTTTGTTCGCCATTCTTGAAGGTTTCGTATGATTTTTTCAGGATGCTGTTGTTCACTTCTTTGATTACATTGTCATTATACATTTCCATCCTCCGCAAGTAATTCAATTGGGGTACAAATTTCAGGGCACTTTGCGTCCGAGTACATCGATAGTTTTCCAGCGCCCGGACCGGAAGCGCAGGATATAGCCCACCGCCATGCAGGTGATATAGAGCGCGGCCCAGAACCAGACCACCGTGATGCCCATATGCAGGACCTCCACAATCACGTAGGCGCCGACCGCCAGCATGCACCAGGCGAGGGTCACTGAGTAATACATGACGAACCGGGTATCGCCGGCGCCTTTCAGGGCATTGCCGATGACCAGGTTGCCGGCGTCAGCCAGCCCCCACAGCGCGGCAAACACCAGCAGGCGCCGTCCGACCGGCAGCACCGCCGCCAGCGAAACGGTATTGGCGCCGCGATCGGCAAACATCGAAAAATAGAATCGGGGAAAAAGGATGAAGGTGAGGCCGATAGCGATCATGTAGAAGGTGGCCAGCCGGAACGCGGCCCAGGATATCCGCTCGGCGTTGTCCGGTTGCCGCGCCCCCTGGTATTGGCCCACCAGGATCGAGGCGGCAATGCCGATGCCGATCATTGGCATAAACGCCAGGGTGTTGATGCTCAGCGCAATGTTGCTGGCGGCCATCGCGTCCGCGCCCATACGCCCGGTCAGCAGCACAAAGATCGTAAACGACGCGATATCCAGGGCCAGGTGGACCCCGGAAGGCAATCCGAATTTCAGCAGGCGGCGGAACAGCGCGCCATCGTACCGAAAGAGTGCGCGCGTCCGGAAGGTAACATCGCTGCGTGTGGAAAAATAAAAAAACAGCATGATGGCCGGACTGATCACACCGGAGATCACGGTCGCCCAGGCCGCGCCACGGATGCCCATTTCCGGGAAGCCCCACTTGCCGAAGATCATGGCATAGTCCAGCACGATATTGACGGCGTTGCCGATGACATTGGCCACCATGGGCATGCGGGTCTTTCCGCGTCCGGCAAAGAAGCCGCTGACGGACGCCCCCAATGGCGTGCACACACTGCCGAGCATGAGGATGGTCAGGTACTGTTTCTCGGCTTCGAACACTTCCGGGGCGTGGCCGGACACCTTCAACATCCATATGCCGAACGGGATGAGCGCCAGCATGACAGGCCACGACAACAGCGAGAAGAGGATGCCCTGCGCCGCGGAACGACTGCACCCCTCGTAATCGCCCGCGCCGAAATACTGCGCCACAAACGTACAGGAATACGACGCCAGCGCCATGAACCCGCATGTCAATGTAAAGGTCAGAATGCCCGCGGGCAGCGCCGCCTGGATCGCCACCGCGCTGTACCACGACAGGAACATGCGGTCGCAAAACATCATCACTGTAAACGAACCGGTGCTGACAATCAGCGGCCACGCCACGCGCAGCACCTCACGGTAGATGCCGTACGTCGTCCACTCAACCACATTGTTCTTCTGCTCATTCATCTTGCATACATTTCCACCGCTACCTTGTCCGAAAACCGGCTTCTTGGCAACTGCTGTGTTTTTTGTATCTTCTCAAAAAGTCATCCTGTGAATCATTTTTTTTTAGACAGGATGAACAGGATATACAGGATTTTACACAACAGCAGTAAATAGGTGTTGCGTTGAAAAAATTGAATTCCTTAACAAATAGCCCATTCACAACACGTAATCAGCCTATGGGACCTATTTGTGATGAACAGGATCAGAACTCTTTACCTCGAACGTTAGTCGCGGAATGAGATTTACCGAACAACATGTAATCCTGGAGGCGAGATTCCTATCGAGCCGGCCTGTACCCGTGCCCACTCTTCCATCGCCTAACGCTTGCGGAGCGGCCTCCGGCCTGATTGGCGGGAACGAGAGACGGGATCATCCAACGAGTCTTCTGGTTTAACAGAATGCTTCCTGGTGTCCCCGGACAT
>RZZM01000423.1 GCA_009929845.1 Spartobacteria bacterium | reverse complement strand
AAGTGTAGGGAATGGGCTGTTTGTTAAGGATTTTAATATTTTTAACTCACCACCTATTTGCTGCTGTCGTGTAAAAAATCCTGTATATCCTGTCTAAAAAATGATTCACAGGATGACTTTTTGAGAAGATACAAAAATTCGCAAAAAAATTGCCATCCGTGCGTGGCGCCCAACGCTGCATCGCTGGGCAAAAAAACACCGCAATTGGTGGCCGAATCAATAATAATATTATTCCGCGATCTACTTTCGGTGTAAGGAGTTCTGGAATTACTGGTGGACATCGCGCGGACTCGTTGCCATAATCCCGCCCACATACATAAAAAACACACGCAAAAAGGACGGCAAACATTGAACAAACTGTGGTTGGCAATACAAAAAAGGGTGCGTTTCGGCTGGGCTGAGGTGGTCACCCTGGTGCTTCTACTTGTTGTGTTGCGTCCGGCCCCGGCATTTATCCGGCAGTCGTGGGGGCAGTTGAAGTGGGATGTGACGATCCTCAGGCAGCTTGGTGACCGGATACCCGAGGCGCACCAGGACAATCTGAAATACATGTATAACATCATTGAATATGTGAATGCTTCTATTCCCGGCGACGAGCAGGTTTTATTTGTTGGCGAAATGAAATACGCCATCAGGGTGCATTATTACACCTTTCCGCGGTTGTTCGAATGGATTGATGATGAGTCGCTCTACTCCACGGTCGGGCAGCGTGTGCGGGAGGACGGGGTGGACTGGCTGATTCTGAATGGCGCCCGGAAGGCGAACCTGTCCGGGCTGGAAGAACAATTACAACTGGTGTATGGCGAACCGCATTCACACCAGCGCATCTATAAGGTTGTGGACCGATGATACACTGGGTGATGGGCATATTGAGTGTGATGGTGACGTGGTTGATCGGCTACAACCTTGTGGCGACGTGCTTGCGCACGGAACGCTATTTCCAATTGTCGCTGGGCTGGCCATTGGGTAGTGGCGTGGTTTCGTTGCTTGTTTTTGCCGTGTACCTGTGCGGCGGCGCCCTGGGCGGATGGTTTATCTTTGCCCAGCTCCTTGTGCTGGCCGGGACCATTGTGTTGCGTCGCGCGTGCAGGCAGGCGTGCGTTACCATTGATACCCCGCCGCCGTTGTTCAGCAACTTTGCCGGCGCCTGGCTGCTGCGGGCCCTGTTGGGGCTTGTGCTGCTGGCCGTGCTTGTGCGCGCGATAACGTCGCCCGCGCTGCGTTTTGACGAAATCCATGACTGGGGCTTCAAGGCCCTGTCCACGGCGGTGCTGGGCAAGCCGTTTCAGGACCGATGGCCCCTCATGCTGTTTCCCAATCATATCCCGTTTCTGGGGGCGTCCGTTCATTTGGCCATGCCCTCGCCGCGCGAAACCGTGGTGCATATCATTCCGTTTATGTACTACCTTTCGCTGGCGGGCTGTTTTCATTATGCGGTGGTGTACATGACGCGCGAACGCGCGTGGGCTTTGCCGCTTACCTTCCTGTTGCTGATGGGCATGCCGGAACTGCAGGTGCAAAGTGACCGGCTGGTCTGCGACCTGCCCATGGCCTCCATCATGTTTGCCTCCTTTGTGTGCGCCCTTTTCTGGGTCGAAAATGGCCGGTGGCCCTGCGCGTTACTCGCCGGGTTGCTGGCGGGGTTGTGCGCCTGGACAAAGACCGACGGCATTATCCTGGCCGCCGGGACCGGCGGCGCGCTGGTGGTGGGCGGATGGTTGGAGAAAGAACGCCGTTCCCAGGTCATTCGCGCGGCCCTGATTTTCGGTGGCGCTGCGCTGCTGGTGATCGCGCCGTGGTATCTTTTTTTGCATCTAGCCGATGTCGCGCTGGATTCCTCGGGCCATGTCGGGAGTTTCCAGGCCGACCGCTGGCCCATCATCCTGCACCGCGCGGGCCTGACCATCCAACGCTACTATGTGCTGTCCACCCTGGCCTTTGTGCTCTTCCTGCTCAGCGCCTGGTACAAATGCAGGAAAGGGCGCGCCCTCGTAATCATAGTGGTCGTTGCCGCCGGTTTTTTTCACGCCCTTTTTCCGCTGTTCCTGCTGCCCGACGACGCCTTTGGCGGGTGGCAACGCTTCATGCGCGTGGGCATCTCCCGCTATTTTCTGCATTTTGCCCCCGTCATGATGGTCGCCATCGCCGCGGTGGCCTACTGCCCCTGGTTTCGACCCCTCACGCGCCTGTTCCGGCTTTTCATGCTGGGCCGCAATAAATAGCCATGGATATTTCTCGCGCAGAGACGCAGAGGCGCAGAGAAGTATTTCTGTGAAAATCTGTGTAATCTGTGGGCCGCTCAGGCCTCGAGCACATGATCAAGCATGGTGTCGTCTTCAAAGATGAATTTTCCCTTGAAGGGGGTATGGTTGAGCATGAGGGGCATCCAGAGGCGGTCGTCGGCCCACATGCAGTCGTAGGGGATGGCCTCCAGTGGGGTCCATACGGGGATGGCTTCGTCTGTTTCCGTGGGGACGCCCTCGCAGTCGTCGGCCCTGAAGACATAGCCATGGATGGAATAGCCGTCAATGAACTGGAAGAGCAGTTCCCCGCAGGCGCGCACGCCGACGGGGGTGACCAGCAGTTCTTCCTGGACTTCGCGGATGGCGGCCTGGAGCGGGGTTTCCCCCGGTTCGAGGCGTCCGCCCGGCCCATTGATTTTCCCGGCGCCAAGCCCTTTCTTCTTGTGGATCAGCAGCACCTGGCCGTCGCGGACCACAAACAGCAACGTGGCATGATCCACGGCGGTCCAACGGTCCCATTCAATTTCCTGCACTTTTTTTGGTATATCCATTATGTGGTCTCACGGCTCCATGTAGAAGTATTTAGCTTGGGGGTGATGGGCGATCAGGGCACAGGTGGTGACTTCGGGGATCATCATGAAGGTTTCGGAAACACTCACATCGATCTCCTCGGCATGCACAAGATCGCAGCAGGTTTTGTTCATGGCCAGGTCGGGGCAGGCGGGATAGCCGAAGCCGTACCGTGAGCCCCGGTATTTCTGGGTGATGTAGTCCTGCATGGAAAGGGGCGGGTCCTCTATCCCGAGTTCGCGGCGAATGATCTTGTGCCAGAATTCGGCCAGGGCGTCGGTCACCTCGACGGCAAAGCCGTGCAGGAGAAAATAGTCCTGGTATTGGTCTTTTTTAAGACGCTGCATGGATTCGCTTTCGACCCCGTCGCCCAGGGTGACGGTCATGAAGGCGGCGACATCCTCATCGGGCCGGAAGAAATCCGGGATGGACAGGCCGGGGGCATGCGGCTGGCGGGGGAAGGTCAGGGCCACGGGCGTATTGCTATCTTTTTCAGGATAGACCCACAGGGTGTCGCCCTCGGCGCGGCATTTGTAATAGCCGTAGGCGACCGCGGGCTTGAGCAGGCCGGACCGTGTGCATTCGATTTTCATCTGTTCGAGCCTGGGCTTCACTTCCTTTTCGATGAGCGCGGCATATGCGTCGCGGTCCAGGTTCCCGCGCCGGTACCCCCAGCGACCGCGAATAAGGGCGGTTTCGTTGAGCAGGGGGTAGACATCGTGCAGGTTGATATCCCGGACGATACGGGGCCCATAGAACGGGGGCCGGGGCGCGGGGGTGGAAAGGTCGATCTCGACCGGTTCCGTACTGAAGCTCACGTCGGCGCTTTGCGCGGCCGGCGCGACGGCCCGGTCCAGGCGTCCGGTGTCCGCGAATTCACGCATCTTTGCCAGGCCTTCGAAGGCGTCGCGACAGTACACAATCGGTCCGGAGTAGTGCGGCTGGCAGGACTCGGCGACGAATTTGGCATTCAGCGCCGCCCCGCCCAGGAAGACCGG
>RZZM01000422.1 GCA_009929845.1 Spartobacteria bacterium | reverse complement strand
ATGGCCGGAAGACCGGGACGGGAGCCCTTCCGATCACCGGAAGGGCGATAAAGGACAAGCTACCGCTTCACAGACGCGGCGTGACCCTCGAACCAGGTTTGAGGGCCACTATCAGCGATCCTGACCGGCTGTGCAAGGTATGTGTCCCGACTTCCAAGGGTTGGAAGCCGGGACGGTAGGTTCTTCCAATCGTTGGAAATGTGGGCAGCGTAGTCGTCCAAGCATTGGAAGAATCGCTCGCACGCTGCGCGCGGTGGTACTACTACCCCGGCAGGCCGCCCGCCAGCGCTCCTCGCTGTCACGCGTCCTGCTCCTACCCGCACCCGCCGCGCCAACGTTGCCGTTGGTCACGTTATCACGGCGGCTGCTTCCCGCGTGCACCGCACCTGTCACGGGCCGTGCTTCGTCCTCGCTGCGCTCGCCAGTTGCTCCGTGGTCGGCGAGTCCGGAAGGCCATACAATTGACGAGTCACACCGTCGGCGTGACGAGGACGGCCCATCGGGCCGTGTGATTGTTGCTGCCGGAAAGAGCCTGCGGGGGAGACCGGAGATGGGCGACAGGTCTTGATAACGCGTGCGTCAACTGATCGCATCACCGGCATCGTCAATAGCTGATTCGGGAAATCCGGGATTGAGAGCAATCGCAGCTTCTTTGAGTCGGTCGCGAAGGATGACTTCCCGCTTGTCGGTGCGCCCTGAGCCTGCCGCAGCGCAAGGGTGGTTTTCCCGGACTGGCGTGGCCCCAGAATGCAAACTACGGGGGTATCCTTCAAGGCATCCGCCAAGGCGCGCTCAACATGACGCGCGATATAGCGCGAAATCCCTGTATTCGCCGTAATGCTTTCTCCAGACATATTGCACTCTACTATAGCGACATAGTGCACCCTGTCAATCAGCCATATTGCTCTCTGATAACCCGGCAGATTGCACTCCATTGGCTGCGCCAACCCTCACCCCAGCCCTCTCCCAGGGGGCGAGGGAGTTGCTTTTTCTGGCGGCACAAGGCATTCATTCTTGCCTGGCCACGACATGCCGTAGCGTTCGCATTGGTTTTCCAGAATCTCCGAGAGCTTGGCCAGACGGAAACGGGGATCACACCCGTGAAAGTATGCTGTAAAACAGGTTTTGTAGATTTGCGTTTAAACAAGCAAGTATTTACACATAAATGACTTGCGTATTTCGTACACCCATTGCGAGGGGTTGTGTTTAAATAAGATATCATGCCCATATCGGCACATAGCTCCTGTAGCGAGTAGACGGTTTTTCGGGTTCGGCGAGTTTGATGAGTTCAGCACTCACCGCGCCACTGATTACCTGCGAAACGTTTGCAGCCTTTCGCTCCGGCAATTGAAACCTTTTCCGCAGCGACTGGTTGGTCATCTGCATGCGCAAGACATACTGGAGTGCGCAATGCTGGTAGCAGGCGCGGACGCGCGCGTCGCGGTCCATCTCCTCGAATGGCTTCGACCCATACAAAATGGCCTCGGTACGTCGGAAGGCTGAACGAAAATCAGGGGCGGGAAGCTGGTACGTCTCTACGGCTTGAATGACCTTGTCGATCCCGCTGCTCTTTTCCTCGCAAATCGCAAACCGTCGCATGAGATCGGCCAATCGTTCGTTACGGGATTGATAGCCGTCAATGAAACGCTCAACCGGGACAAGCGGCTCTCCCGGACTGGATATCTCGACACGGTCGGCATAAATCTCAATCATAACGGACATGCCGGTGAGCGTGAAATCCTGATGGATCAGCGCATTTGCCACAAGTTCCCGGATCGTTATCTCGGGTAAAAGTCGCACTTCCTTTCGCAGGGCATTTTCAATGACTTCGTTTTGCGGCAATTGTCCCATCACGAACTCAATCAACCCCTGAAATCCGACGGCATAACCTTTTTCGCCCGGTTGATCCAGTCTGGTTTCCACCTTCGACACCCCGGAATAGACAACAACGCGAGGAGCCTTGCGGGAAATGTCGGGGAAATCGTCCAGGCGCTTGGCCAGCAATATGGCGCCAAGACGCCGGATCGAATAGCCCCGGGCCGTTTCATCAATCAAACGTTCTTGTGCAAGACGCGACAAAACGCCGGCACGGTCTGCCGGATAAGGAAGATCGAGCAAATCGAAAAAGGACTGCGTGTCGAGTAATGCGACGACATCCTGCGCTGTTAGTTTTTCCTTGGAAGGCTGCTCCAGCCAATCCGGTGCACCCTCTGCAAAAATCCGGCGGAGTTGGTCTTCGCTCATTGGAACAAGGCTTTCCCCCGAACGCATGAGGTAGGCCCCGTCCAAATGATAGGCCGTGCCGCGCGGACGTGGTGGAACATGGAATACGAGCACCCGTCCGTCAGGATGCGCGACTTCCTCGATGTCTACCCGGAAACCAACCGCCTCGAAGAGCTTTTCCGACATGGCGACGGGATTGTTGAATGCTGCCGTCCCGACAACAGGGCGCGGCGGTTTGTCTCCGATACCAAGCAACAGATTCCCGCCTCCTTCATTGGCCAGTGCCACGCAGTATTTGTACAATTTGCGATTGTCGAACTGTGCCTTCGCCTCTTTGAATTCGAGGTTCTGCGTTTCTGTAGCAGCACTCCTCCAAATATCAATCTGTTCAGGGCTGGTACTCACTTTACGCTCCATTCGATTTCAAAGAGGTTGTCTCCGTGATGTTCTGCTCCTCAGCACTCTCTCCGGCCTTCCCGGATTTCACCCATGCGTTGACCTCGGAAACGTCGAACTTCCAGAGTCGGCCAACCTTGTGCGCGGGCATGTTCTTGGTTCTTATCCAGCGGTGAATCGTATCCTGGCTGACACCGAGGTATTCCGCTATTTCCTCAAGCGAATGCCATCTTTCTGGTCCTGACATTGGTTCTCGCCTCCGCTTCTTAGCGTCGCAAATGCTGCGCAATGATACAGACTAAAACGGATTACTACATATCACAGTGCCGATAGGCACGCAAGAGGAAAGCCATGGAGGATTTCCTAATTCCTGGATTTTGGGGTTCTGTTCTTGAGCGGAGCATGCCCGTCCCCGGTCTCGATTTGCGGTGTGGCGGTCAGATCGAGGCCGAGAATGGGTTTCAGTTCGTTGATCGCCCGCACGCCGGCTGTGGCCGGGTAGCAGGTCGGCAAAGTACTCGCCAATTTCAGTTCCATCTTCATCGTAGACGTTGATTGGTGACTGTTGAACCGCGTCCAGACCCATTTGCGGAGTCGATGGCCCAAAGCGTTTTCGTACACCTTCTCCAGATGTCCATGGCCGTGATAGACATGAATGTCATAAGCCGTTTGCCGAATCCGGTCGCACAAATCTTTAACCTTGTTTTCCACCATCATTATACATCCTCCTTCTTTGCGATCTTTGCGTTCCTTGCGGTTAATTTCCACTTGGCATCTTGGCGGTTGTTCCTTTTCCCGCCTCCGTCTTCCCCTGCCGCAATGGCTGGAGTGAGATAGACATTTCGGAAATGACCTTCGTGCCTGAGACCGAGTGCTTGCTGCATTTCCACTCGCTTCATTTCCCCCTGTATTGCGAAAAGCAGACGAAGAACTTCCCCGGTGACTTCGGGGGTGACCTCCGACCCGCGCCGAGTTAGTCTCGATCTTACTCCCGTCCGGCACCTTTTCCGTCGGCTTCCTGTTTCAGTTCAAGCAAACGCCTGACCAAGTTACATATCGAACGACTTATATCAAGAATGCGGGTGCAGCAATTCCCGCTGTTCAAGGTAATCGACGTGAGCGGCACACACGCAATATTTCCCCTCACAGAAAAAAAACAAATAATATGGTGCTTTGCCGGTTCAATTGCGCGTATAATGCGTGCGG
>RZZM01000421.1 GCA_009929845.1 Spartobacteria bacterium | reverse complement strand
GGCATTTCGATAATCTCCTTGTTTAGACCACAAAAAGATTATCCGCTCGCCTGACCCGCTACCACCCCCCAATCGGGCACTTCACTGTTGAAAGGGCGGGGATTGTCGACAAAGGCGGATCTCGTATTGCGCTGGCGGCGACCACGACGGAAACACAAGATGCCGGGGGAGCTTATTGTATCGCTGACCTCGTATCGGCCCCGTTTTTCTACGTTATCAGGGACGATCAAAAGTCTTCTTACGCAAAATATCACGCCTGACCGCATCATTCTGTGGGTCGGCGAGGACGATATAGGCGCAGTCCCCGATTATATCAGACGCTGGGAGAGGTCGGGGCTCGAAATCAGACCGTGTGTCGATGTTGGTCCTTACACGAAGATCATCCCTGCTCTGGAGGCTTTTCCCGGAGCGTTCATCGTGACGGCAGACGACGATGTCTTTTACAGGGCGGACTGGCTGAAAACCCTGATTGAAAACTGGGACGGTCGTATGAACCAGATCGTCTGTCATCGTGCCCATGAAGTCAGCAGAGATGCCGAGGGTTTGCCCCGTCCTTATGAAACGTGGAAATTCGATATCCCCGGTCCTCTGGAGCGAGCGGACATCTTTCCTACGGGTGTTGGCGGTGTCCTGTACCCCCCCGGCTCGCTTCACAATGATGTAACAAACGCACGGCTCTTCCTGGAGCTTTCGCCGAAAGCAGACGATGTATGGCTATACTGGATGGGGCGATGCCAGGGAGCGATATACAAAAAGACTCCGGGAAAACGGCTTCTTGTATACGCGCCCGGAAGTCAGGACGTCGGTCTACTGAACGAAAACCTTTTCAATAGCGAGAACGACGGAAAAATTCGGGCTATGATCGAACATTACGGATGGTTTCGGGACTGATTTAAATTCTCCCCGCTATCCTCGTGTAACCGGAAAAACTTTGGAGCGCGCAAGCCGCAGATTCCTCCTTGACGCACACGAAAGCGCTTGTAGGATGCGGCACTGTTACCACGGGATTAACTTTTCCGAGAGTATTTCATGCAAAGACAAAAATCTGCGGCCGCTGCGGCAGCACTGTTGCTTTCCTCTGTTGTACCCGGTCTCACCCAGGCAAAAGATGTCACTTTGGCGTGGGATCCAGTCGATGATCCGCGGGTCCACCACTACGAGGGGTTCTGGGGAACCGCGAGTCGTGTTTATCCTCATTCCCAGGCCACGTCCGAGACGTCGCTCCGCGTAACGGATCTGGAGCCTGGGACATATTACTTTGCCGTCAGGGCATGTGCCGAAAATAATGTGTTATGCAGCGATTTTTCGAACGAGGTAAGCACTACCATACCGAAACCGCTCGTTGCCCGCTTCATTGCCGACAAAAACAGCGGCGAGACTCCGTTGACCGTGACTTTGACGGACATGAGCGAGGGAATTGTCGATAGAAGAGACTGGGACGTGGGTGACGGCAACAGCTATCCTGATGGGGGCGCGGTTGTCGTACACACATACGTTGATCCCGGAACCTACGATGTTCGTCTGATGGTGACCGGTCCCGGAGGAAGTGACGAATTCGTGCTCACTAATGCGGTTGTCGCGGAAGAACCCGTGCCGGAACCCGATCCTACCCCCGCGTCTATATATCAACATGGGACCGCGCAGGTCGATCATGCGGGGCTCTGGGTTGATATGGACTTGAGTGTGTATACGAGTCCCGTGGTTGTTGCCACGATCACCAGCGAGAACGATCGCGATCCGGTAACGGTGCGAGTTACCGACATCGCTTCCGACGGGTTCCGGTTGATGCTCAAGGAATGGCCGTATCAGGATGGCGTTCATGCGCCAGAAGCCGTGGCTTATCTCGTTGTAGATGAAGGAGTCCATACGCTTCCCGGCGGGGGGGCTCTTGAGGCAGGAATAGTTAACGGTCCGGTTGGTGCGTTCATCGACGTCCCCCTGCAAGGCCCGTTCAGCGGACCGGTTGTATTGGGAACCGTGATGGATACTGCCGACAAGTCGGCGGTTGCGGTTCGGTTTGACGGTACCGGTCCGGATGGTTTCGGGCTGCGTCTGGATGAACAGGAGTCGTCCCCGAATAATTCCGGTTCCCGGCAGGTAGGGTTTATAGCCATAGAAACCGGCTCTGGTAAGCTCGGCGATTATGATTATTGGGCTGGCGTTACTCCCAATAACGTCACGAACGTTCCTTCCACCGTTCCCTTTGGCATCGTATCGCCGTTTGAGCGGAGCACCATGCGGCTCCTGGGCGGCATTCAAACGTACACCGGCGACGACCCCTCGGTTCTGGGAATTTCAGCTGTCGATGGTTCCGGCGCTACGATTTATATCCGGGAAGAGCAATCATTCGACACGGAGACGAGACATTATTCTGAGGGGGCAGGATTGTTCGCCATCGGCAAAATGGCTTCCGGCACGGGCTCGGTCGCATATGAAGTTGGCGAGGTGCCGGTTAACAGCGAAGGGACAACGGTTCAATTAAATCGTGCATTTAATGATCCTGTGGTTATCGCCACCGTTGCAGGCGGCAATGAAGAAGATCCGCATATTGTTTGTGTCGACAATGTAACCCCCGAGAGCTTCTTCGTGAGATTGAAAGAATGGAGTTATCTTGACGGCGTCCACGGAAACGAGGCTGTACAGTATTTTGTGGTTGAGCGAGGGTTGCACGAACTTCCTGGTGGCGCCTGGATTGAGGCTGACGGGTTAAGTGTTACCGACCAGTTTACATCCGCTGCTTTTCAAGGTCCTTATCCTGCTTCTCTGGTTGTGAATACGACGGTTTCATCTTGCGAGGGTGATCCTGTAGAAGCGCGCGTCAACAATGTGACGCCGACCGGATTTGACGGTCGCGTCGATCGGGAGGAGGCGGATATGGGCATTCCCGTTCCGAGCACACCGGTAAACTATGTCGCGGTGAGCCCCGGTATACACACATTGGACGACAGTATGGTCCTGGAAGCGGGGCAAACGGGTGACGCCGTGACCAACGTACCGTTTCGGCTGGAATTCAATAGCAGTTGCACCGGTAGGGAATTCCTCCTTCCTGATATGTATACTCTCAATGGCGACGATCCTTCTAACGTGAGGTACACAGGGCTGACAGCGTCCGGCGCGGACATCTGGATCGATGAAGAGCAATCCGAAGATCCCGAAACAAGGCATTACACCGAGGGTGTCGGATACATGGCAATATGCCCACAATAATCGAGTCGGGTGCCGCTTACCCGCTGCACCCCTCTTGATTTTTCCGTGCTGTGGGGTCCGGACGTGTTGCGGGCGTACTTTGCGACATCTGAATTTCCGTTTGAAAAGCCACCCCTCTTGCACTATGACAACAATGTAGGCGTGGTCGTCTATGAAGTACACGCCAGGATCGCTGATTGTCGTCCTGACCGGCTTGCCCCGGATCGCGCCGCGCAAGCCCATCTCCCGCATCAGCCTTTCGACGGTACAGCGGGCAACGTCGAACCCTTCCCGGTCCATCTGAAGCCATACCTTGCGGGCTCCATAGACATCAAAGTTCTCGGCGAACACGCGGGCGATCTCCGGCCGCAAGGCAGCATCACGCTGCGCCCGCGGCGACATCAACGACGGGTCGCGCCGCTGCGCGTCATGGGGGTGATAGGTGGATGGGGCGATCGGCAAAACCCGGCAGATCGGCGGGGCCCCATAGCTCCCCCTGTGATCGTCGATATAGGCGATCAGCGTTTGAACGGGCGGTCGAGTTCCGCCTGGGCAAAATAAGCGGAAGCCTTGCGCAGGATCTCGTTCGCCTGCTTCAACTGACGGTTCTCGCGTTCAAGCGCTTTCAGCCTTTCCGCCATC
>RZZM01000420.1 GCA_009929845.1 Spartobacteria bacterium | reverse complement strand
CGACTGCTTGCCTGAATACTGCCACGGAACAGGCGTAATGTAAAACACCAGTTTACAATTTTTACCGGTTGGTCCGCCGGCATCAATCTGCTAATCTTTCGCGTGGAACTGGATTGTCGATATGTTGGAGTATAGCAATGAATGGGTTACAAATTGTTCACGAATGAGGCTGTCGGCTGGGAAAAGGTACAACTGATATGAGGTGATTTATGGATGATAAAAACGCATTGGTGGCGTTTGAGGCGCATTCGATTCGACGTTTTTTTGATGAGTCGGAGGAGACTTGGTATTTCTCCGTGATTGACGTAGTGGCGGCGCTGACCAACAGCATCAATCCCCGGGATTACTGGTTCAAGATGAAAATCCGGGTGAAGACCGAGGACGGGGTTGAGTTGTCGACAGTTTGTCGACAACTGAAACTTCCCTCGTCTGACGGAAAAAAATATGCCACCGACTGCGCCAATGTCGAGGGATTGTTGCGAATCATCCAATCCATTCCATCGCCCAAGGCCGAACCCTTCAAGCGCTGGCTGGCTAAAGTGGGGTATGAGCGCATCCAGGACATGGGCGACCCGGCGCGGTCGCTAGACCGTGCTCGCGAGTATTGGCGTCAACATGGTCGCAGCGAAAAGTGGATTCAGCAGAGGATGATGGGGCAGGAAACCCGCAATAAGCTGACCGCCCGGATAATGTGAAGGAAAAGGCTGGTAGAGATCCTCATGAAGTATCTGGAGATTGAACCACTCGCGCATGAGTATGATGAGCGTACCTGCACCCGGCGGTGCAGGATTCTGCGGCGCGATGACGGGGGGCACGAGACGAGTTCCGAGCTGTGGTTCCAGTTCGACCGCTCCATAACGCCCCCGGATGAAGATGATTGCGATGCCTACCTGGTAGCGCTGCTCCTTGATGCGATGCGTGAAAAACGGCAGGTGATGGTCAAAGGCCGGGTTTCCAAGGAGTTGCTCAGTAACCTGGAGGAATACCAGGCAATATGGAGCTGTTGGCTGCCCGGTATTTACCATCGGGTCGAGATGCTTGTGGAGGCGGCGCGGACCGGGGAAACATGCGCGCCCGGCGCGGTCTGCGCCTTTTCGGGCGGCGTGGATGGAACCTTTTCGGTGTGGCGGCATACCCAGCGGCTTTGCGGCTACCGTACGCAGGAAATAAAATGCTGCGCGGTTGTGCATGGGTTTGATATTCCCCTCGGTGATGAAGCGGCGTTCGAGCAGGTCTGCGGGGAAATCCGTCAGACTCTCGACGATGTCCATATCCCGCTGATGGCGATCCGTACTAATTTCCGGCGAGTCGTGACGACCGGCTGGCAGCATGTCTTTGTCTGCGGGCTGGTCGCGGCGCTGGGTAATCTCAAATCAGTGGCCGGCACATGTATCATCGGAAGCGGCAAACCGTATAATTGCCTGATTACCCCCTGGGGCTCGACCCCGTTTGCCGATCCGCTGCTGGGGTCCGGCGCGTTTCGTGTCATGCATGACGGGGCCGGATTCCACAGAACTGGAAAAGTAGCGGTGATTGCCCAATGGGAAAAGGGCATCAAGCATCTGCGCGTCTGTTGGAAGGGTCGGCACAAGGACAGGAATTGTGGCGTCTGCGAGAAATGCGTGCGGACAAAATTGAACTTCCTGGCCACCGGCCACCCCATCCCTCCCTGCTTCCCGGAGTCGGATGTGTGCGAGGACCTGAACGGAGTCGTCCTGAAAAACGACATTGTCCGCCTGGAATGGCAGCACATCCTCGATACCGCCAAAAAGAACGGCATCCGCGCCCCCTGGGTGGAACAGCTTCCCCGTATCCTTGCGCAGCGTCCGCCCCTGCTGGAACGTCTCCTCCCGCCGGATAGCGCGCGTAGGGAATTTGTCCGATGCATGGTCCGCAAAATCCGTTTCCGAAGAGATATCGCGTCTGGAAAATAAATCAAATACCTGTACCAGGAAAACGGCACGGTCCATCATCTCTGTCTGCGCTTTTCCACTATCGAGCTGGCCTGTACGCGTGCCCTGTCTACCCCCAAAGAACCCGCGGCGCCCCGGGGGCTCTATGGTCACCGCCCGTCGAATCCCTGACAAAATTATTTGACTAGGTGCGTACTGGTATGTAAACATTTACATTCCGCTTGTTTGGCGGAATGGACTGGTTTTTTGCGAATGGAGTTTACATGCAGTACGGATTGAGAAGTGTTTTGTGGACGGTAACAACTTGGATGCTGGCTTCGGTGGGGAGCGTGTTGGCGTTTTCCGTCGGCATCGGACTGGTGACCTCGCAGGAGGTGCGCGTGGCAGTGCAGTCCGATACAAATGCCTATTATATCATGTTCGGTGCGGACTCCGTAACGCAGTCGATGCCGGCGCTGGGCATGGCGCTGGGCGCGGAAAATGAACTTGTGTTTACGGATACGCGGCATGCCACAAATCATATATTTTTCTATAAGGCCGGGAAAATCGACCGGCAGCATCCGGCGGATATGGACGAAGATGGTATGGATGATGTCTTTGAATTGGAACGGCCGTTTCTGGATGCCCTGGGCGCCGCGGATGCGATTCAGGACGAGGATAGGGACGGTTATTCCAACCTGCGCGAGTACCTGGAGGGTAGCTGTCTGACCAACCGCTATCACGCCCCGAATCCGCCGTGGGTACATGCCGAAGGGAAGTATCTGCTCAATGCCTGGGGCGAACGTGTGCTGCTCCAGGGGGTCAATATCGGCGGGTATTTGGTGCATGAGGACTGGATGACGATGATTGATGAGGAAAGCGCGGAGGCCGTGTGGGCAAAGCTGACGACCCGTTTCGGCGGGGCCGCGGCGACAAACCTGATGCACCTGCTCTGGGACCACTATTTCCAGTCGGTCGATCTGGATATGATCAAGGAGCAGGGCTACAACCATGTCCGGGTTCCGTTCCTGGCAAGCCTGCTGGCCGATGAGGGCGCTCCCTATAGTTATAAAACCTCCGGGTGGGCGCGCCTGGACTGGATCGTGGGCGAGTGCGCCCGGCGTGGCCTTTACTGCATCCTGGATATGCACGGCACGCCGGGGGGCAATAATCCGTTCCCGCACAGCGGCTTCTCGAACGGGCGCAATGAACTCTGGACCAATACCGTCTATCAGCAGCAGTTCGTCGAAATGTGGGTGGCCCTGGCGCGCCATTTTGAGACGAATTCAGCCGTGTTGGCCTACGAGTTGTGCAATGAACCCGACCCCCCTGGTCCTTCCAAGATATGGTCGTTTCACAACCTGATGCTGCCCCTCTATCGCCGCGCCTACAGCGCCATCCGTTCCAACGATACACAGCATCTGATCGTTATGATGGACAACTTCTGCGGGCTGGACCAGTTTCCCCTTCCGGCCGATGAAGGCTGGACCAATGTCATTTACGCGGCGCATCACTATGAGAATGTTGTGCTGGATCAGGACCTCTCTTTTGCCGTCCAACAGGAAAACGGCCAGGCCCTGTTTCGGCGTTACAGCGCCTGGATGGAGGCGCGCGATGTGCCGATGTACATCGGTGAATTCATGTCGGGAACCGAGCAGAATATGGACTATTTCATGCGCCATTTTCGTGCGCACGGCATTCATATGGCCCACTGGAATTTCAAAATCTGGGACCGCGGACAAAAGGCGTGGGGCCTGCTCTATCGCACCCAATGGTGGAATAACGCGTTGAAGCCGAATCTCGATACGGACAGCTACGCGACGCTCAGCAATAAGTTTGTCGCGTATGCCTCCGCCGGAAACTACACGCCGAATCTCTGTCTGCAACAGGTCGTCCGTAACAACACATACTGCGACGCGGTCCCCTCCGGCGAACGG